>JBOGIG010000028.1:0-20215 GCA_050742455.1 Acidimicrobiales bacterium | reverse complement strand
TCGTGGGTTACCGGGTTGTCGTGGGTTACCGGGTTGTCGTGGGTTACCGGGTTGTCGTGGGTTACCGGGTTGTCGTGGGTTACCGGGTTGTCGTGGGTTACCGGGTTGTCGTGGGTTACCGGGTCGTCGTAGTAGTCACCGATGGCTCGGGCATCGTCGGGGACGGCGTCGGGAAACAGGAGGTCCCAGCGTCGGTTTACCGCCTGGCGCAGGAAGGTCACGATGACACCGTCGGCCAGGCGCAGGTCGACGACCCTGTCATCCATGGCCGTCACGGTCCCGACCACCCCTCCCGCCGTTACGACCTTGTCTCCCAGGGTGTAGTCGGCCATCTGCTTTTGCTGGGCGCGCATCTTGCGCTGCTGAGGACGGACCAGCAACAGGTAGGCAATTATGAACAGGACAGGAAGGATTACAAGAGAACTCATCAGGCAGGACTCCGAACGGGGCGACCCGCCACGATAGTCCAGCCACGGACCGGACCGACCCCAGGAGCCGGGAGGGCGGCCCGATCACCCCCAAACACTCGCAATTTCCCTGCGCAAGCCGTCCAGGGCGTGGCCGCCGCGGCACACCGCCGATCGGACCCGGGCCATCAGATCCAGGGTCCAGGCCAAGTTATGCCAGCTGAGTAGCCGACTCGCCGATGGCTCCCCCACATTGACCAGATGACGAAGATACGCCCTCGACCAGCGGGCGCACACCGGGCATTCACAGTTCGGATCCAGGGGCCCGGGGTCATTGGCCCACTGGGCATTGCGTAGCTGAATCCGCCCGGCGGAGGTGAGCACGGTGCCATGGCGGGCCAGCCGAGTGGGAAGCACGCAGTCGAACATGTCGACGCCCAGAGCCACCGCTTCCACCATGCCCACCGGATCCCCCAGACCCATCAGGTAGCGGGGTCGGTCGGTGGGGAGATGCTCGATCGCGGCAGCCAGGGAAGAGAGCATCTCGGAGCGGGGTTCGCCCACGCTCAGCCCTCCCACCCCGTATCCGTCGAAGCCGATCTCCACCGTACGCTGGGCACTCTCGGCTCGCAGCAGGGAATCGGTACCACCTTGGACGATACCGAACAGGCCCTGATCATCGCGCCGTCGGGCCGCCTTGGCTCTGCAGGCCCAGGCGGTGGTGCGCTCCACGGCCAGGCGCAGCTCGGAGCGGGAAGACGGCCAGGGTGCGCACACATCCAGGACCATTTGGATGTCTGCGCCCAACAGCTCTTGGATCCTCACCGCATCCTCGGGGGTCAAACGGTGCTCCGAGCCGTCATACACCGATCTGAAGGTGACACCGTCGTCGTCGATGCGGGGGGTAAGGGAAAAGACCTGATATCCACCCGAGTCCGACAGGACTTGACCGGGCCAGGCGGAGAATGAGCCGATACCTCCCATTTCGGCAATCAATTCGGCCCCAGGCCGCAACATCAGGTGATAGGTGTTGGCCAGGATCACCTCGGCTCCCAGTTCCTCCATGTCCAGGGATGACAGGGCTTTGACACTGGCCCGGGTGCCCACTGGCATGAAACATGGCGTTCGAAAGCTTCCCCGATGGGTCGTCACCACTCCGGCTCGGGCCGATCCCGAGGTGGCTGAAATTTCCATGTAGATGCTCATTGCCCCGCTTCGCTACGGGCGACCAACATGGCGTCGCCGAATGACAAGAACCGGTACCCCTCCTCCTGGGCCGTGCGGTACAAGTGGCGCCACCGACCCCCGCAAAATGCGTCAAGCATCATCAGCAACGACGACCGGGGCATATGGAAGTTGGTCATCAAGACGTCGACAATGGCGAACTGATAGTTGCCATGGATGAACAGCGACGTACGACCTTTCAGTTCGCCGGTCGCGGCAACGCTCTCCAAGGCCCGAACAGTCGTAGTGCCCACCGCCACTACCCGCTTGGCCTGACGACAGGCCTCCCAGGTGGCCTGTGGAAGCTCGTAGTTCTCGGCATGCATCACGTGGTCCTGCGGGTTCGCCGCCGTTACTGGACGAAATGTCCCCAGGCCGACTGACAACTTGAGAAAGGCCACAGTGGCACCCCGACTGCGACACCTTTCGAGAAGTTCGGCATCGAAATGCAGACCGGCGGTGGGAGCAGCCACCGAGCCGGGGTGACGGGCATAGACGGTTTGATAGCGGTCAGGGTCCGCCAGCCGGTGGTGGATGTAAGGGGGCAGAGCCAGGGTGCCGTAGCGCCCAATAACGTCGAGCCCGGATAGGGTGACCAGCCGAAGACCATCGTCACTCAGCACTTCACCCACCTCCACCACCGGTTCGGAAGCGGTTGGCGACGCCCGCCCGGCGATGGGCCCAGGGTAAAGGAGTGTGCCGGGAGGCACCCGTCTTGACCGTCGCACCAATGCATTCCAAGTCAACCCGGTAGATGTGGTCGGCTCCACCAGCAAGACCTCAACAGATCCACCGGTGGACTTGTGCAGCAAAAGTCGGGCCGGATCCACCCGGGTGTCATTGAGCACCAGTACGTCTCCCGTGCCCAGGTGGTCGGGCAGGTCGAAGACGTGGCGGTGAGCCACTTCTCCCGAGGGGTCGACCGCCACCAGTAGGCGGGACGAAGACCGGGGCTCCACCGGCTCCTGGGCGATCAGATGCTCTGGCAGGGTGTAGTCGAACTCATTCATGGCGCCGGGGCCGAGGGACCACGGCCCAATAGGCCGCTGCTGTAGACAAAGACGCCGACAGCCAAGGCGGCTGACAGCACGATCATCCCCGCCGTCACATTGAAGTGGAGCAGCACAGGAAGCAGGGCCCCGACCACCCAAGTGAGCTGGAACCGGGTCTCATAGCGTGCAAAAGCCCTACCCCTGGCCATGGCGGGCGCATTGCGCTGGACCAGGCTGTCAAAAGCCACCCGGCCGGCACTGGCTCCGATTCCCAGGGCCAACGCCACCAGGGCCAGCCCGTCCAGGCCCAATTGCCACCAGTCGAACAGAGCCACGGCCAGGGGCAGGGCCAAGCTGACAATCAGGATGGCCTGTTCCTTGACCCGCTTGCGCAGGGCAGGAGCTACCACGGCCCCGATAAATGAACCGGCGCCCCCGGCCCCCAAAACCAGGCCGTAGAGAAAGAGGGACGAGTGCTGCATCTTGAACACGAAGATGGCCAGGAAGGTAAGGAAGCCCACCGCTCCCCTCAACATGCCCATGGCCGAGGCGGAGAGAAGGAGTATGGCCTGGGCGCTCAGGCCGGTCCGACCCGGTGCCTGCCCGGTTGATGGTAATGCCCGGCGATCCAGGTGGTCGATGAGTCGAGCCCCCCATCCCGAACGCTGGTTGCGCAATTCCGAGAAGTAGGGCTCCCCGTCGAACGGCGCGCCGGCGACAGGCTCCGCGCTCGGGTTGGATTCAGGCCTGGTTTCCCCCTGGGGTCGGGGAAGCCACAGGGCCAAGGTACCGGCCAGGGCGTAGACCAACAGTCCCACACGCAGGCTCCAAGGTGATCCCGCCACCTTTGATATCCCTGCAGCCAAAGGAGCGGCCACGGTGCCGCCCACCAAGCCGATGCGGGCCAGGCGCGAGTTCACCCCGACCAGGGAGTCCGGGTTGGCGATCAGCGTTGGCACGAGGGCCTTGTTGGCCACGGCGTAGCCCTTGCCCAACATGAGGGCCCCGAATGCCTCGGGATAAAGGAACAGGGAGTGGAGTTGGCCTGCCATCAGGGCGCAAAGCAACCCCCGACCGAAGCAGGTAGCAGCCACTACGGCCCGGCGGCCCCGATGGAGCCGGTCCACCATGGGGCCCACCACCGGAGCCAGCACGGCGAAGGGAATCATGGTGATGACCAGGTAAAGCAGTACCTTGGGCCGGGCCGCTCCGGCCGAGACGCTAAAGAGTAGGGACTTGGCAAGGGCCACGGTCAAAAAGGCATCGCCGGCCAAGCTGGCCGCCTGGACCCGAGTTAGCTGAACCACCGCCGATGGCGAGCGCAATGAACTCACCCGCTTCGTTCCCACCCGGGACAAACTACCCGGCGATCAACCAGCCCCAAAAAGCCCGCGTTGGGGCCCCTGGTCGACTGGCTGGACAAGGCCGAGATGAGCCCAGGCAGCGGGGGTCGCCACTCGACCCCGAGCCGTGCGCATGAGCATGCCCTTTTGGAGGAGGAAGGGTTCGTACATGTCCTCGACGGTGTCGGGCTCTTCGCCCACGCTAACGGCCAGGGTCGACAGGCCGACGGCCCGGCCCCCAAAGCGAGAGCAAAGAGCGCTGAGGATGGCCCGGTCGACTTTGTCCAGACCGAGCTGGTCCACCCCGAACAGGGCAAGGCCGTCGCGGGCCACCGGCCAAGTGACGCGTCCATCACCCCGGACTTCCGCGAAATCCCGCACCCGACGCAGCAGTCGGTTGGCAATCCTTGGCGTCCCCCGGGAACGAGAGGCGATCTCAGTCGCCCCTTCGGCGTCGACGTCGACCCCCAATATGCCGGCGGCCCGATCGACTATGGACTTGAGCTCGCTGTCCTCGTAGTAGTCCAAGCGGGCCAGGAACCCAAAGCGGTCCCGCAGTGGTCCGGTCATCAAGCCGGTGCGCGTCGTAGCCCCCACCAGGGTGAAGCGGGGAAGGTCCAATCGAATCGAGCGGGCCGTCGGTCCCTTGCCGATGACTATATCTAGCTGATAATCCTCCATGGCCGGATAGAGAATCTCTTCCACGGCTCGACCCAGGCGGTGGATCTCATCGATGAACAGAACATCGCCTTCGTTGAGATCATTGAGAATGGCGGCGAGGTCGCCCCCCCGAAGGAGCGCCGGACCAGAAGTGACGCGCAGACCCACGCCCATCTCGGCCGCCACGATCCCGGCCAGGGAAGTCTTGCCCAAGCCCGGTGGGCCGGCGAACAACAGATGATCGGCCGCTTGGCCTCGCCGCCGGGCAGCTTCCAGCACAATGGCCAAGTGCTCCTTGAGCCCTGCCTGTCCGATGAATTCGGCAAGGCTCTTGGGCCTTAGCCCGACCTCGGCTGATCGTTCAGCGGAATCGGCTGTTGGACTGACCTCTCGCTCGAACTCAGCCTGGGATCGATCAGGAACGAGCCCGTGGTCCAAAATCTCCCGTCGGGGGCTCATGTTCGCCTCCCGCTTTTCATGGCCGCCTTTCTGGCCCTATCGGGCCGGAGAGGCCCCTAAAGCGACGGGGATGAACGGGAATGGTCCCGTTCATCGGGCTGCGGCCAACTCACGCAGGGCCGCCCTCAACATGACCTCTGTGTCGCCCTCGACATCCACCGCTTCCAGGGCACGACGCACCTCGTCGGCCTGGTAGCCCAAGGCGCCCAGAGCCGCCTTGACCTCGGCCGTGGAGCCCACGCCAACCGGCAGCCCGTTGGGCGAGTCGACGATCAGCTCGGGCAGATCCAGCCTTTCCTTCAGTTCCACCAAGAGTCGCGCTGCCGTCTTGCGACCCACCCCGGGCACAAGCATCAAGGCATCCACATCGTCGGCCATGATGGCCCGGCGCAGGTCGTGGGGAGAATGCGCTCCGAGAATGGCCAAGGCCAGCGATGGACCCACGCCGTGTGCCCCGATCAGGGCGCCAAAGCAGCGTCGCTGATCAGCGGTGATAAACCCGTAAAGGACGATGGCATCCTCGCGGACATGAGTGTGTATCCACAAGAAGACCTCAGATCCGTCGGTCCCGACATCAGACAGCACTGTCGCCGGAACGGTGATGCGGTAGCCCACTCCCCCGGTCTCGACCACGAGACCGTCAGTCACGGACCTCTCAAGTACCAAGCCCCGAATCGACCCGATCATGTCCCGGCCTTGGTCAATCGTGGGCCGGCCGATCCACGCTCGCCGGTCCGGGCCAGGGCATCGGTGATCCGCTGTCGCCCCCGCTGGGTACTGAGATGGCACAGGGCCAGCGCAAGGGCATCGGCGGCATCGGGCGGATGGGGCCTTTGGTCCAGGGCCAACAGCCCCATCACCATGTCCCCAACCTGCTCCTTGTCCGCGGCCCCGTATCCCGCCACAGCCAGCTTTATCTCATTGGACGTGTACTGGACCACCTCACAACCGGCGCTGGAGGCCGCGGCCAGGGCCAGGCCACTGGCCTGGCCGACAGACATGGCGGTGCGCACATTGGTCTGGAAGAAGACCCGCTCTATAACCACCGCGGCGGGCTTGAACTCGGCGATGAGATCGGCCAGATCGGCGGCCAACAGGGCCAGCCGGGCGGGCAGATCCATGTTCGGGTCCGTCGTAAGGACCCCGGCGGCGACGGCCCGATAACTGTCTCCTTGCCTGGTCACGCATCCGTAGCCGCAACGGGAAAGACCGGGATCGATACCTAGTACGAACACTCGTTCGACTCTAGCGCAGAGGTCGACCCCGAACGGGGATAGAACCTCAGGCCTGAGTTGCCTTCACGGCGTTGATCAGCTCCGCGGTTGGCCGGTAGGTCAGGCCGGCGAGCGAACGATGGGCGTGGCGGATGATTCCCTGGGCGTCGATGACGAAGATGCTACGACGGTAAAAGCCCATGGGCCCCAGGATGGAATAGGACTGGCCCACGGTCTTGTCGGTGTCGGCCAACAAGGGCATCTTGAGCTCCTTGGACTGGGCGAACTTCTCGTGGCTGGACACGTCCTGGGGACTGATGCCCAATACGGTGACATCCAACTCTTCGAACTGGCTCATATCGTGGGTGTAGCTACAGAGCTGGCGGGTGCACACCGGGGTGTTGTCCCCAGGGTAGAAGACAAGCACCACTGCCTTTCCTTCGAAGTCCGACAGGGAATAATTTCGCCCACCGGTTCCTGCAAGGGTGAAGGCCGGTGCGGCGTCCCCAACTCCTACGCCCGCCATCTAGGCCTCAACTGCTTCGAGGATGTCGTCGGGTATGTCGAAGTTGGCGTATACCGCCTGGACGTCGTCATGGTCCTCCAGTGCGTCGATCAGCCTCAGCACCTTGCGGGCATCGGCCTCGTTGGTCAAGCCAACCGTAGTGCTTGGAATCAATCCCACGTCGGCAGAAGTGACTTCGAAGCCCGAACTCTGGAGGGCCTCTTTCAGGTGGCCGGCATCGCCCGAGGGGCAGGTCAGGCAGTACTCGTCTCCGTTGTCGCTCAGATCATCCGCTCCTGCCTCCAGGCCCACCAACATGACCTCGTCCTCTTCGGGTCCCTTGGCGACCATCACCACGCCCTTGCGCTCAAACTGCCACGCCACCGCCCCAGGTTCGGCCATCGAGCCACCATTGCGGGAAAAGGCACTGCGTATCTCTGACCCGGTGCGATTTCGGTTGTCGGTCAGGCACTCCACGATGACGGCCACGCCGCTGCCAGCGTAACCCTCGTAGCTGACCGGTTCGTAGCGGACGCCTTCCAACTCCCCCGTCCCCCGTTTGATGGCCCGCTCTATCGTGTCCAGAGGCACGCTCGACTCTCTGGCCTTGGCGTACATGGTCCGCAGCGTGGCGTTGGAGGAAATGTCACCTCCACCCTCCCGGGCCGCCACTTCAACCTGACGTATGAGTTTGGCGAACAGCTTGCCCCGAGCCTTGTCCTGGGCGCCCTTCTTGTGCTTGATTGTCGCCCACTTGGAGTGTCCAGACATGACGATCAGCGATCCCTTCTCGCAATGGATTGGCAAAAGGCGCGATGGATGCGCCGATCAGCGGTCAGCTCCGGATGGAAGCAGGCCACCATCACTGGGCCCTGCCGGCAAAGCACCGGGGAGGCCAGTCGGGCCAACACCTCCACTCCCGGCCCCACTCGCTCCACCCTGGGAGCCCGGATGAACACAGCGCGCATGGCATCCGACTTCATCACAGAAGTGCTCTGGTCCAGAGCATCGACCTCTAGGTCGCACTCAAAAGACTGATCCTGTCGTCCGTAGCCGTTGCGACGAACGGCAATATCGATGCGGGCGAACCCACGTTGGTCATCCCGGCCGCCCCGCACATCGTTGGCCAAGAGGATCATGCCTGCGCATGTCCCCAGCACGGGTAGGCCCTCGTCCAAGAGCTCGGCCAAAGGATCGAACAGGCCTGACGATTCCAACAACATGCTCATGGTGGTCGACTCCCCCCCCGGCAGCACGATACCGGCCAGTCCCTCCAGGTGGGCGGGTAGGCGCACCGGCACTGGATCCACTCCTGTGGCGACCAGGGCCGCCGCATGTTGGGCTACATCGCCCTGCAGAGCCAGGACTCCTATTCGGACCTTTACCAGCCCCGTTCGGACAGGCGGGTGTCGGCCGGAGAAAGCTCAGCGCCCACCATGGGTTCGCCCAGGTGACGGGATACCTTGGCGAGCATCGCCGGGTCACGGAAGTGCGTCGTGGCCTCCACGATGGCCCGGCCCCGTCGGGCCGGATCGGCACTCTTGAAGATCCCCGATCCCACGAACACCGCCTCGGCCCCCAGTTGCATCACCAGCGCGGCATCAGCCGGGGTAGCCAGCCCTCCGGCGCAGAACAGGGGAACCGGAAGGCTGCCCGACTCGGCGACGGCGCTGACCAGGCCCACCGGGGCGGCCAGGGCCTTGGCCCAGGCATAGATCTCGGCCGAATCAGCTTGGGTGATCTTGCGGATGTCACCGATGATGGAACGCAGGTGACGCACCGCCTCCACAACATTGCCGGTACCGGCCTCACCCTTGGATCGGATGAGCGCCGCCCCTTCCGATATGCGTCTGAGGGCTTCGCCCAAGTTGGTGGCCCCGCACACAAAGGGAACGGTGAAGGACCACTTGTCGATGTGGTGGGCCTCGTCGGCCGGGGTGAGGACTTCGGACTCGTCGATGTAATCGACGGCCAAGGCCTCCAGAATCTGAGCTTCGGCAAAGTGCCCGATGCGAGCCTTGGCCATGACCGGGATAGTCACAGCAGCCTGGATGGCCTCGATCAGGGAGGGATCGCTCATCCGGGCAATCCCGCCCTGCGCGCGGATATCGGCCGGCACCCTTTCCAGGGCCATGACCGCTACAGCGCCGGCATCCTCGGCAATCGAGGCTTGTTCGGCGTTGACCACATCCATGATGACCCCGCCCCGCAACATCTCGGCCAGGCCGGATTTGACCCTCGGGGTGGCCAGGGTGCGTGCCGCCTGGCCCGATTGGTCCAAGTCCCGGCGGACCGGGAGAGCGTCGGATTCTTGGCTGGTCGTTGTATCTCCCACCCTGACCATTGTAGTAGGTGGGATCAATGTGAAGCGGTGGGCGATCCGCTTGGGGCCAACTCGATCCAAGTGGTACCCGGGGTCAGTAGCACCGGAGTCCCGGCCGAATCGGCGAAGGTGGTGACGGCCGCCGGACTCGCTTTGGACCACGACCCACTCAACATCGAGCCTCCGCTCAGAACGACGGCCGGGCCGTTACCAACCACGCTGGCATCGGGAACGGGATTTCCCGCCGGGTCGACAAATCCGGTGTTGTGATAGGGGACCATTTCGATGATGACGTTGGCGAAGGCAATTCGAACGCCATCGGTTGCCACCTGCGGGGCTCCGTTGATGCTGCGCAGCCACCGGGCCGTCGCCGGATCCCAGTCCCACTCCGAGGTGACCGATGGGCTCATGGAGACCTGGAAGTGTGAGATGGGGGCGACGCCGGTTCCGCCAAACGGGGCCGCGACCTGGCGATAGGCGAATACAGGCTTGGGCGGGCCCAGGCCGGCGGGGGTGGCCTGGCGAAGGACGGAAGTGGAGCTGTACAGGTTGTGAGGGGATTGGCGGCTGTTGCTTCTGGTGTAGGCCGACGGGTCAGCATTGGCCCCGACGTCAATCACCCCGGCTGCTCTCACATCGTTGATGAAAGCCGGAATGCCTCCGGAGTAGGCGAACAGTCCTCCTATGGGATGGACCACGTCGGCATCGGTCATCCGTACCGATCGAATGGGGCCGAGCGGGGCGGCATCGTGGGATTGGAACACGGCCAGGTATCGGGTGATCCCGCCCTCGACCACCTCTTCGTAGACAACATCGGCCTTATCCAACCCGCTTTGCGGGCGGGCCTGGGGGGCATTGTCGATTTTGACATTGAGTGCCGGTCGGCCCGCCGACGCCGGATCGGTTACGGGGAGTCCAGTGAGTGGATACACGGGAGGTGGAGGGGCTGTGGTCGTGGTGGTCGGAACCGGCGTCGTTGGGGGCGCCTTGACGGCGGCGTGCTTGGGGCCGGCGCACGCGGCAGTCCCCACTGCCAGGAGACAAAGTCCGGCCACGACAAATAATGTGTGGACGCGCCGTGCCCCTGATCGACCCGCTCGCATTCCGCCTCCTTAAAGCTCTCGGAGCGCTTCGAGGCGCTCCTCTATGCCGGCATCGCCCCCCGAAGGGCCTGAGCCGGCCAGATCGGGCGTGATTAACCACATCGCCGCCGTCGAGCGGGCCAGGCGTCCGCCTGATGGTCCGCCCAAGCTCCCCGCCGCGCCAATCCTGGCCAGGGCGCCGATCATCCCTGGCGGATAACGAGTCAACATCACCCCGGCTCGGTCGGCAGCCAACTTGCCATGGTCTTTGGCCCCAGCCTCCGATGCCCCATGCAGCTTGGACATCACGGTTCGAGCCCAGGCCAAGAGACCGGGAGCCGGTCCGGCGACGGTGGCGTAGGCCAGTGTGGCCGAGGCGTGCTCGTTGCGCTTGATTTGAATCAATTCGTGGGCCAGGACCGCTTCCAATTCCACCCGATTGAGAAGATGGGACAGTCCCGTGGTAATGGCCACCACGGCGTGGCGTGGACTTCGGCCCACGGCCAGGCAGTTGGGCGCCTCCGACTCGATGACCCAAAGTTCTGGGCAGCGAAGGCCCACGGTGGCACACAGGCCTTCCAGGAGATTCACGGCCCGGGCCTGCTCTGCCGCGTCGGAGGGATGGGCCCCCACTGCCCGCAGGAGACGGCTGGTCGCTGTCCTCCACACCCAGGCTCCAACGGCGAGCCCGGCGGCCAGTCCGGCGGCGAGCCCGATCCAGGGACCGACCAGCGCCCCGATGACGAGCCCAACCACCACCAGGAACACAATCATCGGGATGGCAGTCAACAACACCGCCAGCCGGGCATTCATGGCCTCGACCCGTGAATGCCCGGGGAGCGCCGGAGTCAATGTTTTTGTGGGTGTGTTCATCTCGATCGTCGTGACAGAACAAGGCGAAGAACCTTGAACTGAGCGCATCCTACGCGACAGCGCCTAGCTGCTGGTGCATCGAACAAAGCCGCACGGCATTCGGTCCTCGTAGTGGGGACCCTGGTTCACCGCACCACTTCCGAGCGGCGCAGCGCCGCCACCTGCTCGTCGTCACATCCCGCCACCTCCGCCAACACCTCGTCGGTGTGTTGCCCCACCCCCGGAGCCCGGCTGGGCAGGGATAGTTCGGCGCCGATGAACTTGACTGGAAATCCAAGCATTTCGGCATCGAGATCCTGGCGGGGTAGCCAACCCAGGCGGTGGACGAATTGAGGGTCCTCCGCCAGGTTCCTGGGGGTGTTGACCGGAGCGATGGGAGTGTTGTGGGTCCTGCCGAACTCGATCCATTCCTGGGCCGATCTGGTCAGAAATATCTCAGTGAGGATCCTGCGCAGTTCAAGATTGTGCCGGGCATGGTCCCCAAACTCGCTCCCGGGCCAGCGTTCAAAGAGGTCAAGGCGACCCACACCCTCGCAGAAGTTACGCCAGAAGGCCTGCTCACTGGCCATGAATAGAATATGGCTGTCGGCCGTGGCGTATATCTGGTATCGAACACCTTCCCTCATCCCCGCCGTTCCCGGAGCTCGTCTCTCGTAACCATCGGCCTTGTTCCCGTAGACCTCGGCCTCAGGACGCTCGTAGCTCTTCCACGATTCGATCCGGTACCAGTCGAAGTAAGCGGCCGAATCCGACTGGGCCACTTCCATGGAGCACCCTTGACCCGAGCCTCGGGCGCTTATGACGCCGGCCAGTATGGCCAGTGCCCCATACAGGGGACCGGCATGCATCCCCACGCTGGTGTGCTCAGGCAGGTAAGTGAAGCCGTCCTCGTCGTATGCCACAGGCACCTGGCCGGCCCAGGTGTCATAGGCGATCCCATGACTGGGCATGTCCTTGTACGGCCCGGTGGCGCCATAACCCGAAATGCTGCAGAAGACGATCCGGGGATTGACCTCGCTCATCCTTTTGTAGGTCAGCCCTCGTTTGGCCAGGGCTCCGGGGCGCATGGCCTCGATGACCACGTCGGCGGTACGGACCAGGTCAAGGTACAGGTCGACCCCTTCCTCCTGTCGCAGGTCGATGGCGATAGACCGCTTACTCCGGTTGATGTGAAGCGAGAGGAGCGAGTTCTCATCCGAGCCGTCCTGGGTCTTGATGATGGGCCAGGTCATCCTGCGCCCGTAGTCGCCCTGGGGTGGCTCGACCTTGATGACGTCGGCCCCCAGATCGGCCAGGAGGCCGCCCATCTCCGCTGGGCCGAGCATCGAGCTCTCTATTACCCGCACGCCGGCCAATGGTGAAAACCTGGTCACCGCCTCCTTCTTGTCCACAATCTCCTCCTGGTCACAGTGGGATAGACGAACCCGTCAGCGGGCGCGGGCCGGGGCAGTCTGGTCGAAGATATCGAGGTAACGCTGGGCTAGACGATCCATCGAGTATTCGTTGGCCCGGGATTGGGCCGACTCGACCAGGCGGGCGGCCAGTCCTGGCTCGAACAACGCCCTGGACAAGGCCGCCGCCAGTTGCCCGGCATCACCGGGGGGGACCAGCAGGGCGTCTATACCGGGACGGGCCACCCTGCGGTAGGCGGGCAGATCGGTGGCCACCAGGGCCGTCCGGGCCGCCATGGCCTCGAGAAGGATCACGCCGAATGACTCGCCCCGCAGTGAAGGGGCACAGACCACGTCCGCCCCGGCCATCCGTCTGGCCGCCTCGGCGTCGGTGATGCGTCCCAGCCACTCGATGCGTTGGTTGTCTCGGCTCCGGCTCTTCAGTTCCTGGGTTTGGGGGCCGTCGCCTGCCACCCAAAGGATCGCTCCGTCCAAGCCATCAAAGGCTTCGATGAGTACATCCAGACCCTTGCGTACCTCATGACGACCGATGAAAAACACCGTCGGAGCCGTGGTCGGAGCGGGAGTGGCCTTAGCAAACCTATCCACGTCGATCCCATTGAAAACCAGGTCGTAGTGACCTCCGAGAGCCGATTGCGCTGTCGAGCGGGCATCAACCGAAACGGCACAGCGACGTCCGAGCCGCCGGGCCATCATTCGGACCATAGGCCCGAACCATCGGTAAGCCTGGCTCGGACCACTGCGGTGAAAAGTGCCGACCAGGGCGGCGTCCGAGAACAGCAGGGCCGTCATGCTGGGACCGGGCACCAGTGGCTCGTGCACGTGCACCACATCGAAGGCTTCGGCTCGCAACGCTCTAACAGTGCGCAAAGCGGCGTACATGTCGGGCGCGATGGGAGCCACCGAGCCATTCGTGGCCAGGGGAATGGACTGGCCCAGGGGCTCGACACCCGGCTCGGGCGGTGGACCGTCGCACGGGCCGAGAACTCGAGCATCGTGTCCCAGTTCCCGAAAGGCGCGAGCCAGGCCCAGCACCTGACCCTGGACCCCACCGGGAATGGTCAGGCTGTATGGGCAGACCTGGGCTATGCGCACGGTGACAAGCTACTAATCAACCGGGCCGACCCTCAGGACGCAGCCTTCTCCAGGATATGGATCGAACAGGCCGAGCCGAGCCCGATGACGTGGGTCAACCCCACCTTGGCGCCTTGAATCTGGCGATCACCGGCCTCACCTCGCAAATGGGTCGCCACCTCGTACAGATTGGCGACCCCGGTTGCTCCCAGGGGATGGCCCTTGGAGATCAAGCCGCCCGACACATTGACCGGGATGCGGCCGTCCCGCCACGGAGCCTTCGAATCGATGAAGTCGCCCGCGCCACCTGGCTCGCACAACCTCAGGTTGTCGTAGTGGAGCAGCTCGGCCGTGGCGAAACAATCGTGCAGCTCCACAAGATTCAAGTCCTCGGGGCCCACCCCGGCCTGTTCGTAGGCCATGTTGGCCGCGTTGCGGGTGAGGGTGTTGACGTCGTGCAGCTCCTGGCCCGACTCCGTCCACGGATCGCTCGTAAGCACCGATGCCGAGACCTTCACCGCCCGACGACGAACCTCTGGGGCCAGGCGGCGGAAGCGCTCGTCGGAGACCACAACCACCGCCGCCGCCCCGTCACCGGTGGGGCAGCACATAAGGACGGTATTGGGGTAGGCGACCAGGTCGGCCCCCATGACCTGTTCGAGACTGAACTCCTTTTGATACTGGGCCAGGGGATTTAGCGTGGAGTGCGAATGGTTCTTGACCGCGACTTGGGCAAATTGCTCGAACCCGACCCCGTCGTGCTTCCCGGCGTACTCCATGCCGGCCTGGGCAAACACTCCGGGCATCAGGCCTGTTCCCAGATGACCCTCGGTGCCCATGATGGCCCCGTAGCGCCCGGCCGGGGCGAAGCTCTCATCCTCCTTGCGGGCCCTGTTCGAACCTCCCAGGAGACCGGCCTTGCCCATCTTCTCCACCCCGATAGCCAAGCCCATCGATGCTTCTCCCGCCTTGATGGCCATGATTACCGTGCGCACCGCCGTGGCCCCCGTCGCACAGGCATTGGCCACATTGAATACCGGGATGCCGGTCTGGCCGATCTGTTTTTGTATGCGTTGGCCCAGCATTGCCGGGGCCTCTGCCAGGCAGCCCACCGCCAGTATGTCCATGTCCGAGATCGGCTCTCCGGCGTCGGCCATGGCCGCCAGGGCAGCCTCGGAGCCCAAATCGACCGTGTCCTTGTCGTCGTAGCGGCCGAACTTGGTCATCGAGGCGCCGATGATCCAGATAGGTGAGTCAGGCATGGTTGGCGGCCTCCTTGATCGGGGTGAACCCAAAGGTCACCGCTTCATTACCCGCCCCGTCGGTCCCGGCCACAAAGGTAGTAAGGGCCACGGACATTCCGATCTGTATGGCCTCTGGATCTGGGTTGACTCCAACCAAAGTGGATTTCACCACTCCTCCCCCTTCGAGGTCCACCACGGCAGAGACGAACGGGGTCGGAACCCCCGGGGCGCCACGGGTCACGATGGTGTAAGTCCTCAGGCGACCCTGGGTCGAAAGCTCGGCCTGGGCGAATTCGACCTGACCGCACCGAGCACATGCATTGCGGCGATCGAAGTACAGCGCTGAGCAATTCTGGCACTGGTTGGCAACCAGCCAGGCCCGATCGCCATCGATGCGCAGGTAGTCCACTATTGGAATGGTCTGGCTCATTGAACAAAGCCAATCAGGAACACGTTTCAGACGCAAACGGAGCCATCGGCCGGCTACCCCGGCTGGAAGTTGAAAGGGAATCCACCTAGCGTTGCGATCGATGGCCCAGGTTGAGATCGCAGGGGAACGAGAGCTAGGGCGGCCCGACATAGCTGGGGCCGGGGCTCAGTCGACCTATGCCACTCCGACTTGGTCGCGCCCCGAGACGGTGGTGCGGCGCATCTTGTTCATTCGCCCCATTCCCTCCGGCGTCGACGACGACGATGCCCATCGCATCTTCTCTACCTCGATCCTGTTGTCTGCATTTCGCTGCTTGCTCGGCTATGTAGTACTGCCTGTCCTCACTCCGGCCATCGGCGCCGCCGCCGGTGTAGGTCCCTACGTGGGTATTCCCATCGCCGTGGTGGCCCTGGTCTTTGACGTCATCGGCATCCGAAGATTCTGGCTGGCCGAACACAAGTGGCGCTGGGGGGTAAGCGTGATCTACCTGGCTGTCATGGCCTTGGTGGCCACCCTGCTCGGAGCAGACATCAATCACCTGGTTTGACCTGAGGGCCGGAAGCCATAATGGCCCCCGGAGCGGGGCCAACACAATCGGTTTGGTCTGGTCGGACGGCCCTCGCCTGCTGCGTCGAAGGGGTCTGCAGGTCGGCCTTGGTTTGCTGTGGCAGATCGACGGGGTCTTGCAGGCCGAGCCGTCCAAATTCAGCCATGGCTATCCCCTCAACACGTTGGCCCAATCGGTCATGGGCGCGCCCAACTGGCTAAATAGCTCGATCTTCACCTTCATCAAACCGTTTGTCGGCCACTGGCCCTGGTGGAACCTGGCCAGCGTCTTGTTGGAGCTGGCCATCGGGGCGTGCCTCATCAGCGCTCGATTCGTCCGTTCGGCCCTCGTAGCTTCGTTCGTGTGGGCGGCCATCATCTGGTGGGTGGGCGAGGGTCTCGGCATGCTGCCCAGCGGGTTCGCCCTCATGGCCGCCGGTGCGCCGGGTGCGGCCGTCCTGTACGTCATATTGGGAGGGCTGGCATGGCCGAAAAGTCCGGGAAGGGCCCTGGGTGACGTCGATGCCATCGGATGGAGGGTGGCTTGGACCATCTTGTGGGTAGGAGCCGCCTTCCTACACCTCCCTGTGGTTTATCCCGCCCGGCAGGTGTTGGTGGCCAATCTGGCCACCCTGGCCGATGGTGCGCCCCGCGTCCTGGCCCACATAAGCGCCTGGATGATCGGACTGTCCAAGCATCACAGCGGGACCGTCGTCCTCGTTTTGGCACTGGTGGAGTTGGCAATCGGCCTGGCGCCATGGCTGGCCCGACGAAGAGCACCGCTGTGGCTGGGCTTGTCCATCTTGGTCTCATTGTTCTTCTGGGTCGTGTTTCAGCAATTCGGGACGATCTTTACTCCTGATGCCACTGACCCCAACTCGGGCCCCCTGATGATCCTGCTTGCCCTAGTGGCCTGGCCGCGCAGACGGGAGGACAGGGCAGACAGTCTCAGGCCTGAGTATGGTGGCACCACGCAATAGGCGCCGAGGGCGAGGGAGCTATGCCGAGCACACCTCAGGACGTGTCAGTGTTGGCCGACCACGGCGGGGAAATGGGGGGCCTGGTGACTGCCAGGGACTGGTCCACCACAGCCCTGGGCCCCATGGATGCCTGGTCGATTGCCACCCAGACGACGGTTCGCACCGCCCTGGCATCCCGGTTCCCCATAGTCTTGTTCCTGGGTCCACAGCTCACCTTGATCTACAACGATGCCTACATCCCGATGTTGGGGGACAAGCATCCCGATGCCCTGGGCCGCCCTGGAGCGCGAGTTTGGTGGGACGTTTGGGACGTGGTCGGCCCCATGCTCGACGGCGTGCTCGCCACCGGCGTGGCGACCTGGTCGGACGACCAGGTCCTGTACATGGTCCGTAACGGCTTTCGAGAGGAGACCTACTTCACCTTTTCCTATAGCCCGCTACATGACGACGCGGGATCGGTCACTGGGGTGTTCTGTGCAGTGCAGGAAACCTCCCAGCGGGTGATCGGCGAGCGTCGCCTCCGCGCCCTGGGAGAACTGGCCACTGCCCTGAGGGCAGCCGATGATGACCAGGCCGTGGTGACAGCCACATCCGATACCCTGAGCCGATACGAGAACGATCTCGCCGGAGCCAGTTTGGTCCTGTCTCCCGCGGACGGCGCCGATCCGATCGCAGGCCAATTCGGCCCGCTGGATTGGTCGGCAGAACTGTCCCAACGTGTCGCCATGGCGACCAAGACTTGGCATGACGACGGCGCGGGAACAATGCATCCGCCCCTGCTGGTGGAGAATCTGAACCAGTCCCAATCACGGATATTGAATGGACCAGCGACCCAGGTTCCTTACCAAATTCAGGTACTGGCACTGACCGAATCCACCGAAGGGGCAATCGCCGGATGGATCAGCCTGGGGATCAGCCCTTTCCTCTCCTTGGACGAGGAATACCAGTCCTTCCTGGCCTTGATCGCCGATCAGGTCTCATCCGGACTGGCCCGGGTCCGCTCCAGCGCCAAGGAGCGCCACCGGATCGAGGTGCTTCAGCAATTGGACCGGACCAAATCTCAATTTTTCGCCAACATAAGCCACGAATTCCGCACCCCCCTCACCTTGATGCGGGGACCGACCGAGGACGCCCTCGCCGACGTCAGGGCTGTTCTGGCTCCCGTGCACCGGGATCGCCTGGAAATCATCGAACGCAATTGCATCCGCCTGACCAAGCTGGTCAATTCCCTATTGGACTTCTCCCAGATCGAATCAGGCCGGTTGACGCTGGAATTCAGCCCAGTCGAGCTGGCTCGGACCACCGCCGAGTTGACAACCATCTTCCGTTCCGCCATAGAAAACAGTGGCATCGAGTTACATATAGATTGCGTCCCCCTGACCAAGATGGCCTACGTCGACAAGGGGGCGTGGGAAAAAATAGTTCTGAACCTGGTTTCCAATGCAGTCAAATACACGACTTCGGGATCCATTCGAGTACAGGTCAGGGAACAGGGTGACTGGGCCGAGCTCATCGTGGCCGATACCGGTATCGGCATCGCTCCCGAGCACCAACCCGGCATCTTTGACCGCTTCAACCGGGTGCTGGGGGGGCTGGCTCGATCGCACGAAGGCTCGGGAATCGGACTGGCCCTGGTGGCGGAATTAGTAGCCATGCACGAAGGGGACGTGACCGTGGACAGCGTGCTGGGGGCTGGCAGCCAGTTCACAGTGAGGATCCCATTGTGTCCCGACGGACACGAACCCAGCCACCTCGTGGATCCTCCGGCCCAGGGCCCGGATCCCAGCCCGACATCGACCTCGCCCGTGATAGCGGAATACCTGGAAGAGATCCGACAGTTCGCCCGGGATGATGCCGATACCGGCCTCAGGCCTCTGGACAGGCCACCCCCCTACCTTCCGGGTACGGGCGGACCAGCCAGGACAGTGACCCCACCCGAGGTTGGCAGGGCCGAGGACGGGTCCCACGTGGCGCGCTCTCGACCTTTGGTCCTGGTGGTGGATGACAACAAAGACATGCGCGATTACCTGGCCGGCCTTCTGGCCAAGACCTATGAGGTGATCACCGCCCCCGATGGACGTTGGGCCCTGGATCTCGTCCGGCGAGCCGTTCCCGACCTGGTTCTGTCTGACGTGATGATGCCCCACCTGGACGGCGTCGGACTGATCCAAGCTCTGCGCTCAGATCCGGCCACCCGGGATCTGCCGGTGCTGATGCTGTCGGCCCTGGCGGGTGAATCAGACTCGGTTGAGGGTCTGGGCATGGGCGCGAACGACTACATCGTCAAGCCATTCAGCTCCCGAGAGCTCTTGGCCCGTGTCCAGTCCCACCTTGACCTGCACCGGGTCCGATTGGACCGCGACCAGTACCAGAACCTGCTGCAAGATTTCCCCACCATGGTGTGGCACGCCAACGCCACGGCCACGTGTGACTACTTCAACAAGGCGTGGCTGAACTTCACTGGACGGACATTGGCCGACTCCACCGGACAGGGTTGGATCAATGACATTCACCCTGATGACCGCGAAGAGTGTGTCCGGCGATATCTGTCCGCCTTTGCCCAGCATGAAACGTTCGAGATGGAGTACCGGTTGATCCATCACACGGGCGAAGCACGCTGGATAATCGATATCGGGTGCCCGTGCTACGGACCACTCGGACAATTCGAGGGCTATATCGGGATGTGTCTGGACAACACCGAACGCCGTCAGAATCTGGAGGCTCTGGCCTTCGCCCAGGGCCTGGCACAACTGGGCAGTTGGCAGGTTGACGCAGCCACGGGAATGATCACGGCCTCACCCGAGATCATGTCAATGCTCAAGGTGCCGCTCGGGGGTCACCTGATTCTCGGTGACTATCGAGCGGCCGGAGCGTTTTTTCGCGACGGAGAAGACTTTTACCGCTTTCGACAGATCGTCGACGCTGCTTTGGTCGGGGAGGTGACCGTCGACCACGAGATGCATCTCGTCGACCTGGATGGGGAGGTGCACGTTGTACGGGTTCGCGGGGCTGTGGTCCGGGATGACTCGGGCAATCCTCTTCACTTGCGAGGCACCATCCAAGACATCACCGAACAACGCCAAGCCGAAGAGGCGCTCCGGGCCGCGGCCCAAGCCGAGCAGGAGGGCGCCTGGCAGTCCCAGGTGGCGGCGGCACTGCAGGCCAGCCTGTCCCCGCTTCGGGTCTACCACTCCGATGACTTGTCCATGGCCGGCTTCTACCGGGCCGGGGTAGCAGGAACCGAGGTCGGGGGCGACTGGTATGACGTCATAGAACTGGACTCCGGGCGCTCGGCCGTAGTCGTGGGTGATGTCATGGGAAGGGGAATAAGCGCGGCCACGGTCATGGGACAGCTTCGCTCGACGGTGAGGGCCTACGCCCGCCTCGACTTGTCACCAGCCCAAACCATCAAGCTCCTCGACCGAGTGGTGCGCGACATTGGCGAAG
>JBOGIG010000027.1:0-2557 GCA_050742455.1 Acidimicrobiales bacterium | reverse complement strand
TACGACGCCGCCCGCAGGGTGCTGGCCGACCGGGGCCGCTTCGATCTGGACCCCGCCGCCCTCCAAGAGTGGGAAGCGATCAACGCTCGACGCGCCCGGGAGGTCCCAGGACTGCGCCGGCTGATGCAGCGCCCCTCGCCGTTCTCCGATTGAGCGAGACATACCGAGCACCCGAGCCGCTCAACGAAGGCCACGACGTCTCCAGCTTCTCCTGCCGGTCGAGCGAGCAGACTGACTGGCTACGCCGCCATGCTCATCAGTCCGCCAACACCGGTACTACGAAAGTGTTCGTCGTCACCGAGGCGCCCAGTGACCGGATAGTGGCGTACTACGCCTGGTGTATGGCCCAGATCCACGTCGAGGCGGCCCCAGAGAGGCTCCGAAAGGGGGCCGGCCGCTACCCACAGCCGGTTGCACTGCTCGCCCGGCTCGGGGTCGATACCGCTCACGAGGGCAAAGGGCTCGGAGCGGGCCTGCTCCAGGACGTCTTCACCCGGCTCGCTGGGCTCTCCGCTGACATCGGCTGTCGAGGCCTCCTCGTCCACGCCGAGTCACGAGACGCGCGTGACTTCTACCTTCACCTCGTGCCCGAGTTCGAGCCCAGCCCCACCGACCAGATGCACCTCGTGCTGCTCATGAAAGACATCCGCCGGACGCTGAGAGGACGATGAGCTAGCGGTGGGCGCCGGCCCTGGCGATGACCTGCTGGAGGCCGATGGGGGCCAGGCGGTGCAGGTACCAACCGATGCGGGACTCGATTCCCACCGGGACCACGGCCTTGTTGTGCTCGATGGCGCCGACGATGGCCTCCGCCACCTTCTCGGGCCGGTGGCCACGGCGAAATATTTTGCTCGTCTTGTCACGCGTCTCGTCCGTGCCCATGGGCCCGACAAAGCGGGTGGCGGAGATGATTGGGGTATTGATCACCCCGGGGCAGATGGCGCTGACCCCCACCCCCGATCGAGACCAGTCGGCCCGCAGGCACTGGGACAGGGCGAGCACCGCGGCCTTGGTGGTCACGTATGCCGGTTCGGTGGCCGTGGGGGTGAATCCCAGGCCCGACGACAGGTTCACGACGTGGCCCCGCCCTCGTTCCAACAGGCCCGGGCCGAAGACGGCGCAGCCGTTCACCACGCCGTCGAGATTGATGGAACGGATCCACGTCCAGTCCTGCGCGCTCATGTCGGTGAAGCGCCCGCTCATGCCCACCCCGGCATTGTTGACCACGATGTCGAGCGGGCCCCGCTCGGAGTCGATCCGGGAGGCCAGGGCCTCCAGGGCGTCACGGTCGGCCACATCGACCACGTAGGCAGCGGTGCTTGGGGCCCCCAGCTCGGAGCACGTTGCGGCGGTCTTTTCGGCCGATTCGCCGTTGAGATCGGCGCACAGGACCGATGCGCCCTTCCTTGCGAAGGCCTCGGCCGTGGCTTGGCCGATGCCGCTACCCGCCCCGGTGATCAAGGCCAAGGCGGCGGGGATCTGCATTCGGGCGGGGCGGGGGCTCATTGTTCTCCTAAGGGTGAGGGTCGGACCGAACGGACGGCGGTTGTTGGCGTTGCTCCACCTGGTACAGGGGGGACCTGTGCCCCAGTGGATTCGAGGAGCAGGCGCTGGGCACGTTCCATCTCGTGGGCGAACAGCAGATCGATGGTTCGCCGGGTCAGGGGCCGCACCCTCTCCAGGAGCTTGGAAAGCTCGGCCGGTCCGGCCGAACCCAGGTGTCCCACGCTCACCTGTTCGGTGAAGCGGGCGACCAGCTCGGCGGCGGTGGCACGGATGCTCGATTGCATGAACTCCAACAATCCCGACGCCGTCGCCAGGTCCAGGCCCAGCTCGGCGGTGGCTACTGCCACTTCGACCAACCCGGGGCTGGGCACCAGGTACGTCAACGGCGACGTGTCGCGGCGACGCTCGATCAGCCCCGAGGCTTCGAGGTCGGCGGGGGTGATCCGAGTCGAGCCGTCCATATGCTCGGACAGCTCGGCTTCGGTCCACAGAGCGGGTCGGTCCTCGCTCCAGGGCCGGACCAGCACATCGCCGAGCCCCAGCCACTCGGACGCCGACGCACCGGTCGCTTCCGACTGGGCAATGATTTCGGCGATGGCCGAGAGGCGTAGTCCCCGCCGGGCCAGCTCGGCGATGAACTCCAGGCGCTGCAGGTGGCGGGGGCCGTAGACGACATTGCGGCCCTGGCGGTGGGGCATGGGCAGGATGCCGCTGGACTGGTAGTAGCGGATCGTCCGCACCGTCACGTTTCCTCGGCGGGCCAGCTCGGCCGCCGTGTACTCTTCTCCGGCTCCGTCCTGGCTCGGCTGGCCCCAACTCGGATCGGTCTTGGCTATTGCCACAGTCGAGAGTGTAATCCTTACAGTACCTAGTGGCAATATGACCTCGGCACAGCCGGGCAGGATTTACTCGGCAAAGTCGGGAGGGCCGAGCGGGCGTGGTGGCAGGGCCGGGGCCGACCTTGAGGCCGTCAAAGGATATTGGGCCCTGCGGCGAGAATTACTTGTGCGGCGAGGCGCAGTCCGACTACATTATTGTTCGCGAACGGGGC
>JBOGIG010000026.1:0-10111 GCA_050742455.1 Acidimicrobiales bacterium | reverse complement strand
AGCGAACCATCCTTCGCCGACTACGTGTACTTCACCAACTACGAGATCTTCGATCCCGCACTCGGCGGCAACTTCCTCAGTGGGGTGACCGATGCCAATGTCTCCCCCGCCGTGTACGACACCGACTACAACGACGAGTTCAACCAGGACAACAGCTGCTTTTTGTTCATCTGCAATCCGATCAGCCCGGACCCCGACAACGACAACGGGCCACCCCCCACTGCCAAGATCGCCAGCGACTACAACGCCTGGTGCGTGCTCCAGGCCTGGCAGAAGAACCCGGGGGGCACCTATGGGCCTGATTACAACAATGAGTCGGGCAAGAACCCCCTGACCTTCCCCGGAGGCGCCGTCGGTTGTCCCACCTCCATCAGTTCCGGTCCCATCGGCCCCATCTACTTCGGTGGGGGCGACGTGATAAACGGACCGGTGGACAGCAACGACGAATTCCACACCTGCGGCAACGTCACCTTCAACTGGCTCGTATCCTCGGCCTACGACCAGGCCGCTGGTAGCGGGTTCGGGGGCCCCGGGGCCTACTTCCCCTTCCATACGCCCATGGTCGCCCAGTTCCCCAACCAGGGCACCGATGAGCAGGCCATCCAGAACTGTCCCAACCCCAACCCGACCTTCAAGAACCAGCAGAACATCGCCGTGGGAGGTCCAGTGGGCCAGGCCATCCTGCCCCTTCCCTCCCAGGACCCCAAGATCTTTGCCGATGCCCAGGCCAACGGCTGTGCCTACAACGGCAGCGTGACCATCACCCTCAATGGCAAGACTCTGTCCGTGGCCGACGCAGGCGGGTCGAGCCTCAATTTGGGTGGTTCAAACACCAACACCTGCACCATCGGGGCCCCGTCCATCCCCATCCCCGCCAACGGTGTGATCTATGTGGCGGGCAATGTCAACGTGTCGGGAACCCTGACCGGTGACTTGACCATCTACTCGGCCGCCGACGTGCACATCACCAACAACATCTCCTATGGGGACGGGGTCCACGGCACCAAGTCCAACGATGTCCTGGGCTTGGAGGCGGTCGGAAGCATCGTTGTGGACCAGAACTCCAACACCTGCGTCAGCGGCAACGGCAACCTCAACATCGACGCCGCCCTGCTGGCCCTGGGCCATTCATTTTACGTCCAGAACGCTTTCACCAGCGGTCAGCAGTGCGGGACGCTCACCATCCACGGCAGCATCGCCCAGAACTTCCGCGGCGTGGTGGCCCTAACCGGCTACAGCGGCTACGTCAAGAACTACAACTGGGATTCGCGCCTGTTGTACCTGAACCCACCGGATTTCACCAAGCCCGTCGGCGTCGCTTGGCAGCGCACGACCTTCCAAGAATGCCGGCCGCCCGGCACCGTACCTCCCCCATCCAGCGGCTGCTGACCCGGCCGGGGGCTATTGGTAGCCCTCGTAGCCGGTGCGTTCCAGGTCCTCGGCCAGTTGCGGACCGCCGGTGGCCACGATGCGCCCTCCGGCCAGCACGTGGACAACGTCGGGCTTGAGGACGCGTAGCAGCCGGGCGTAGTGGGT
The DNA here is from genome assembly GCA_050742455.1 of Acidimicrobiales bacterium. Lineage (GTDB taxonomy): Bacteria > Actinomycetota > Acidimicrobiia > Acidimicrobiales > JBOGIG01 > JBOGIG01. The sequence goes on along the minus strand of JBOGIG010000026.1, from coordinate 8,575 downwards.
AATGGCCACTACTCCCAGACCCCACTCCGAGGTGGCCTCCTCGACCCGACGTGAAACATCGCTCAGGGCGTCGACATCGAGGCCGGAGTCGATCTCGTCCAGGATCGCGAAAGCCGGGCGCAGGACACCGAGCTGTAGGGTCTCATTTCGCTTCTTCTCCCCACCGGACAGGTCCACGTTCATCGGACGGGAGAGGAACCTCTCATCAAAGCCGATGCGGACGGCCTCGGCCACCATGAGAGCTCCGGCTTCGTCCCTTGGGCGTCCGGCCGCGGCCATAGCCTCGCCCATGGCCTCCTCCAGCGACACCCCCGGGACCTCGATGGGGTATTGGAGGGCCAGGAACAACCCGGCCTGTGCCCTCTCGAAGGGGGACAGGCCCAGCAGCTCGACGCCGTTGAGGGTGACGCTGCCCCCGAGGATCTCATAGCCCGGTCGTCCCATCAGCACGTGGGACAGGGTGGACTTGCCCGATCCGTTGGGTCCCATCACGGCGTGAACCTGGCCCGAAGCGATCTCCAGGTCGACCCCGTCGAGGATGACCCGTCCCGGTATACCCGCTCGCAAGCCGGTCACCTTGAGCACGCCGTGGGTTGCGACACCGTCGGTCATCATGGCCTCCGTCCGATGCGGGAAATCATGGCCTCCGGGGGGGACGACGCCTTGGGGTCTCGGGGCGATGTCAAGGCAGGACCACCGATACCTTGCCGTCGTGGGTGACCACCTCGTAGACGGGGACGGGCTTGGTGGCAGGAAGCGAGCACGGCTCGCCGGTGCGCAGGGAGAAGGTGCTTCCGTGCTTGATGCACTCGATCTCGGCTTCTTCGGTGAAGACCTCGCCCTCCGACAGGGAGGCTTCGGCATGGCTGCACCGATCGCCAATGGCGTAGAAGTCGTCCTCGATCCGCACCAGTGCGATCCGGTGGCCGGCCACGTCGAATCGCCGGGCGGTGCCAGAGGACATTTCGTCGACGGTGCACAAGACCACGCTCTCACCCATTGGCGTTCACCTCACCTGACAACGCCGCAGCCGAGGACGTCGCCTCGCTGCCGTCGGGCGCATGGGCTAGGGCAGTGAGCTTGGCCGATACGGCCCGGCGCAGTCCACCGGCCAGGGCCGGCTGGGGCAGCTGGGCCAGGATGTCGTCGAAAAACCCCTGCACTATCAAGCGGTCGGCCGCATCGGGCGGGACTCCACGGCTTTGCAGGTAATAGCGCTGGTCCTGATCTATGGGACCGACGGTCGAGGCATGGCTGCAGCGGACGTCGTTCTCGGCGATGTCCAGGTTGGGGACCGAGTCAGCATGGGCCCCTTCGGACAGGACCAGGTTCTTGTTGGTCTGGAAGGCATTGGTGCCTCTCGCTCCCTTCTGAACCCGGATCAGGCCGGTATAAACGGACTGGGCCGAGTCCTTGACCGCTCCCTTGAACAACAAGTCGCTGGTCGTGCGGGGGGCGTCGTGAGCCTGCATGGTACGAAAGTCGTGCATCTGGTCGCCGTTGCCGAAGAACGCCGCCATCAGCCGGGAACTTGCCCCCTGACCCTCCAGATGCGAGTCGGTCCTGACCCGGGCGTAGTAGCCGCCAAAAGCCGCGGCGAAGGTGGCCAGTTGGGCGCCGGATCCGACCCGGCTGGACTGGTGGGCGATCTGCCACGACCGCGGCCCCAGGTCCTGAACCGAGACCAAGCCCAGGCGGGCCATTGGACCCAACGACATGTGGATCGCAGGCGCGACCAGGCATTCGTCCTCGCTCGAGGCGCTGTACTCGATGACGTCGGCTTGGGCGGACGACCCAAGCTCGATCACGGTGCGCGGAAAGACGGCCACCCCCGGACCTGTCACCCAGTTGAGCAACACCACGGGTGAGGCCACCTCGACTCCGTCGGGGACACTGATCATCACCGGGTCGGAGCAAAATGCCTCCCCCAGTTCTCCCAAGGCATCGGGAGCCTCGACGTCGTCGAATGAACCGGTGCTATCCGGGCCGGCTGCCGGGCCCACCGGCGTCGGGCCCGAGGTCAGGGAGCCCGAGGCCAGGGAGCCGACCATCACCTCCTGTCGGACCAAGTCGGGATGGAGCTCGGAATGGATCAGGCGGCCATTGACGGCCAGCACCAATCCCGAGCGCTCCCCCACGCCGGAAAGAATGGCCTCCAGGGGGGCGGGGAGGGACCCGGTGGTGGAGTCGGGCGCTTCGCCATGGCCTGGGGGATGGAAGCGCTCCAGATCCAGGTCGTCGATACGGCTGTAGCGCCATACCTCCTCGGCCTGGCTGGGCCAGGAGGCAGCAGTGAACCGCTCCATCGATCGAGCCCGCCGGGCTTTGAGCCAGTCGGGTCCGCCCAGGGCAGCAGATGCGTCAGATGTGAAGTGGACCAACTTTGATGTCCCGTCGGATCGCGTCAGGGGGGCCGAAGTCCCGGCCCCCGCGGTGATTCTATGTTGCCGTGCAACTCGTGGAATCAGCGAGGCTTGAACCGCTTCCACCACGGCCCCGCCGATCGTTCGGCCTTGCGCTCCGCCCGGTTCTCCTCGGTACTGACCTGGTCCACCGTGTCGACTCCCACGGCATTGATGATGTCCTCGGCCCGGTCCAGCAGGTCGGCGATCTCGTTGCCGGGCAGCCTGGGCTCGTCTTCCAGGGCCTTTTCGACAAGGTTCCCGTGGACCCAGCCCACGTCGGCCATGCGCTTCTCGTATGCGGCGCAGTCGGCCGGACAGCGCCACGGGGCCTCGGGAGCCAGGTCCAGGACGCAAAATCGCGCCGTCTCGCCATCGGAGTAGGTACGGCTTTGGAAGTGCTTGCACTCCTCCCGCATGGCCATGGCAAGTACCGAGCCTCGACCTAACCGACCGAGCCCTCGATCTGCAGCTCAATCAGGCGACTCCATTCCACGGCGTACTCCATGGGCAGGGTCCGGGTAACGGGTTCGATGAAGCCGTTCACGATCATGCCCATGGCCTGGGACTCCGACAGACCCCGGCTCATAAGGTAGAAGAGCTGGTCGTCGCCCACCTTGGACACAGTGGCCTCGTGGCCGATCTGAGCGTCGCGCTCGCCCACCTCCATGTAGGGCCTGGTCTCCGACACCGATTCGTCGTCGAGGATCAGGGCGTCGCAGCGCACGAAGCTCTTGGAGCCCTTGGCCCCCTCATCGACGTGGACCAGGCCTCGGTAGCCCGACACCCCACCGTCCTTGGAGATGGACTTGGCCACGATGGTTGAGGTCGTCTCCGGCGCCACGTGGATCATCTTGGCCCCGGTGTCTTGATGCTGGCCGGCTCCGGCGTAGGCCACCGACAGCACCTCGCCCGATGCCTTGGGACCCATCAGGTACACCGATGGGTACTTGATGGTGAGGCGGGACCCGATGTTTCCGTCGATCCATTCCATGTGTCCCTCGGCCTCGACCCGTGCCCGCTTGGTCACCAGGTTGTAGACGTTGTTGGACCAGTTCTGGATGGTGGTGTAGGTGACCCGGGCCCCGGCCTTGACCACGATCTCCACCACCGCCGAGTGCAGGGAGTCTGACGTGTACACCGGGGCCGAGCATCCCTCGATGTAGTGCACCTGAGAGCCTTCGTCGGCGATGATCAGGGTCCGTTCGAACTGACCCATGTTCTCGGCATTGATCCGGAAATAGGCCTGGAGCGGCATGTCCACCTTCACCCCCGGTGGCACGTAGATGAACGAGCCGCCCGACCACACGGCCGAGTTGAGGGCGGCGAACTTGTTGTCATTGGGTGGGATAATGGTGCCGAAATAAGCCTTGACGATCTCGGGGTACTCCCGCAGGGCCGTGTCCATGTCGCAGAACAGCACACCCTGGGCCTCGAGGTCCTCCCGATTGCGGTGGTAGACGACTTCGGAGTTGTGAACAATGAAGCCCTCGGCCACAAAGTTGTGGCGGCCAGCTACCTCGATGTCGTAAACCTCCTCCATACCCACTGACGCTATGGAATCGATCCGGAGAAATCCCAACATGTCACTTGTGTGAGAGCGAAAGTCGGTCCCCTTGGCCGTCCGGTAGCTGTGACCATAATGACGCTTCCCCAGGCGTTCGCTCCTACGCGGCGACCGGGCCGGCAACCGGTCGAACTTTCCCGACAGCCGCAGGTGATAGGCGGTGAGGGTACGGTCCTTGTCGAACGGATGACGATTGGTCACCTCGATGACCCGGCTGCTGGCGATCCCGCACAGGGCGGTCAACTCCTTTACGTCTCCCAGGAGTTCTCCGTTGGCGCTGCAATACATGGCGTCCTTGGAGGTGGGGTGGTCACGCACATAACCGTCCGAGTCCAGCAAACCGGCCAGGAGTTCAAGCCTTTGCGACAGGGGTAGACCGAAAGACCACTCGGGAAGCCTCTTGGTCCTTGACGTTCCGCCGAGCCCGTTCATCTCCAGGAATGACGCGAGCGGCGCCGTTCCATGACCGGTGAGACGGAGACCATCAGTGGCCAGGGTCAACTCGATCCCGAACAACTCAGCCGTTACCCGGCGAATCTCGTCAACCAACACCACATCGGTGCGATCAACTGCTATTTCCACCGCGGTATACGCACCTCGGTGGTGGAGGTACCCGTCACCCAGGTACACGCCGAACCACCAGCACAGATCGTCGCTGGTGGTTCGGGGCAGGGCATCTGTGCCCGGTCGATCGGGAATGACCAGGTTGGCAGGCTCGCCGAATTCGGGAAGGTCGGTGGCAACGGCCACATAGTCCCCGGGCCGCAGATCTTCAGCCGCCACCCAGCGTGGCGCGAAACGGGACCGCTCCCGCCCGGGACGCCGTTCGTCCCTCAAGGTCAAGAAGGGATGGTTGCCCGAAGCGCCAATGGTGAGACCACGAGCCTTTATTTCGAAGACTTCCTTCTCGCCTGAACTGGCGGCGGCCACCACCTGGCCAACTTCGAGGCCCCGACTGCCTTCATCCAGCGAGAAAACCTCATCTCCGGGGCCGATTTCCTTGATCCGTCGCATACCCTTGGTGGTCCAGACCCGGGTGGAGCCCCGCAGGCATTCATACTGTGCCGTCACCCCAGCCAGGTACTTGCGCTCGGCCTCGGGGATGCCCAGCTTCTCATACGTGTTCTTCACCGACTCGGGCAGGTCCTCCCAAGCATCGACCTGGTTCGCCGTGGGCTTGATGTAGTAGTAGATGTCGTTGAAATCCAGTTCGGGCATGTAGGAGGCGAACCACTCGGCCATGGGCCGGCGCTCGAAGTTCTTGAGGGCTCGCAGGCGGAAGGTGCGCATCCAGTCGGGTTCGCCCTTCATCCAAGACATTTCCTTGACTATGTCGGTATTGAGGCCCTTCTTGGGCTTGAACACATAGTCCTCGACGTCGCTCCAACCAAGCTTGTAGCGTCCGAGATCAAGTTCGGTGGTGGCCATTTGAAACTCAACTCCCTAGGATGGGCGTTCGGGTAATTTCTCCTACCTAGATAGTAACAACCTCAACGGTCGGGCGATACACCCCACCACCATGCCCGACTACCTACGGTTCAAATCTACCGAAGGGCGCCGGCCCCGCTCGGGTCCTGCCCGCTCCAGGAGGCAAACAGGGTGGCATAGTGACCGCCCTCCGCCATCAGATCATCGTGGGTCCCCAACTCAACAAGCCCGCCTCCGGCGATGACCGCCACCCGATCGGCCCTTTGGGCGCTTGATAGACGATGGGCGATCAACACCGTGGTTCGCCCCTCCATGAGGGCCTTCATGGCCGCCTCCACTACGGCCTCGGTACCCGGGTCGAGGCTGGAGGTGGCCTCGTCGAGCACCAAGAGATCGGGGTCGGCCAGCGCGGCCCGGGCCAGGGACACCAGCTGGCGCTCCCCTGCCGACAGGCGCGACCCCCGCTCGCGGACCTCGGTGTCCAACCCGTCGGGCAGGGCCTCGAAGCGGTTCAGGGCTCCGATGGCGCCGAGAGCCTGCCTCACCTCGTCGTCGCCGGCGCCCTGGCGCCCGATCCTGACGTTGTCGGCGATGGTGCCCTCGAACAGGTAGCCCTCCTGGGGAACCACCACGATGCGGTGGCGAAGGGAGTCCAGGGTGGCTCTCCGTAGATCGACGCCGCCGTAGCGGATGGACCCCTCAGTGGGGTCGTACAGACGCGACATGAGCTTGGCCAGGGTGGACTTGCCGGCCCCGGTCGGCCCGACCAGGGCCAGGTGCTCGCCTGGGGCCAACGTGAAGGACACCCCACCCAGAACCGGGGCCGACTCCGCGCCGTAGGAGAAAGCCACGCCATCCACTTCGACCTGGCCCGCGCGGGGGAGCTCCACCGCCCCAGGTGCCTCGACCACGGGCGAGACGACGTCGAGGAGGCCGAAGAGCTTGTGCAGGGCGGCCCCGGCCGACTGCATGAGGTTGAAAAGCTGGCTCATCTGCTGGATGGGGTCGAACAGGTTGGCCAGGTACAGCACGAAGGCCACCACGATGCCCAGCTGCAGGCGATGGTCATGGACCAGGATTCCCCCGATGGCCAGCAGGGCGGCGGTGGTGGCCACTCCCGCCCCTTCGACGATGGGGAAATACCAAGCCGATATCCGCACGGCCCGCAAGTTGGCATCCAACTGGGCGTTGTTGTTTACCGAGAACCGGCTGACCTGGATGTGCTCCCGGCCGAAGGCCTGGATGACCCGGACGCCGCTCAGGCCCTCTTGCAGGCTGGACAGTGTCTGGCTGATGCGGTCCCTCACAGTCAGGTAGGCCCGGTTGGAGTCCCGGCGGAACTTGATCGACGCCACCACCAATACGGGCAAGAAGACCAGGCACACCACAAACAGCAACGGGGCCATGGAGACGAGCACGATCACGGTGAAGACAAACAGCAAGACGTTGGTCACGAACAGCACCAGACCCTGTTGGATCAGGTCTTCGAGGGAGTCGATGTCCGACGTCATGCGCCCCACGAGGCGACCCGTCTGCTCCGAATCGAAAAAGGCCATGGACATGGACTGGATGTGGCCGAAGACCCGGACCCGAAGGTCCCGCAAGAAGCTCTCCCCCACCCGGGTGACCAACAGGATCTGGACCCGGGACAAGAAGAAGGCGGCGATGGCCACGCCCAGGTAGGCCAGGGCGGCCCGATCCAGGGGGGCCGACAGGCCGTGTTTGAGGCCGTGGTCGATGGCGTATCCGATCAGCCAGGGCCCGGCCAGGATGCAGGCCGTCGATCCCAACATCACGACCACTGCCAGGGCCATGGTCCAACGGTAGGGAACTAGGTAGGTGGCGCTGCGGCGCAGAACCTGCCTGGCCCCCGACGCCCCCAGCTTGTCCGATTCTTCAACGGCCCGGTCTCCCAGCCAGGCCATCAGAGGTCCGTTCCGACCGAACCGACCGAACCGACCGAGCCGTCGACCGAGACGACCGAGCCGACCGAGGCGTCGTCCGAGCCAACCGAGGCGTCTACGGAACCAGCCGAGCCATCGTCCGCATGGGCCAGGACCTCCCGGTAGCGGGGCGAGGTGACCAGGAGCCGGCTATGGGTCCCGTCGGCCACGATGCGGCCGCCCTCCAGCAGCACGACCCGATCGGCCAGGGCGATGGTGGCCACCCGGTGGGCGATGACGATGGTGGTCCGGCCGGCCATGACGTGGCGCAGGGCCTGGGTGATTTCGCGCTCCTTGGTCGGATCCACCGAGCTGGTGGCGTCGTCGAGGATCAGGACCCGGGGATCGGCCAGGATGGCCCGGGCCAGGGCGATGCGCTGGCGTTGGCCACCCGACAGGGAAAAACCCCTCTCACCGATCACGGTGTCGTAGCCCAGGGGGAGGTCGGACACGAACTCGTCGGCCCCGGCCTGACGGGCCGCCTCCCGTACCCGGGCCCCGTCGGCCCCCGGTTCGGCGAAGGCGATGTTGCCCCCCACGGTGTCGGCGAACAAGAAGGTGTCCTCGAACACGATGCCCACGGCCCGGCGCAGCTCGGACAGGCGCAAGCGGGCGATGTCGATGCCGTCGATGGTGATACGCCCCGAGTTGGGATCGTAAAAGCGGGGGATGAGCCGCGCCACGGTGGTCTTGCCCGAGCCCGTAGCCCCTACCAGGGCCACTGATTCCCCGGCTTGCACTACCAGGTCCAAGCCGGCCAGCACCCGCGGCCCCGACGGGCCGAAGTACCCGAAGTGAACCGCCTCGAATCGGACCTCGCCCTGGCCCCGGCCCAACGCCTCGGGATGGGGCGGGTCGACCACTACCGGATCGGTGGACAAGATCTCGTCCACCCGGCGGGACGAGGCCAGTGCGCGTTGGCCTTGGGCGATGAGCTGGCCCGACATGCGCAGGGGCACGATGAGCATGACCACGTAGGCGGAGAAGGCAACAAGCTGGCCGATGGTCAGGTGGTGGCTGAGAACCTGATGGCCCCCGTACCACACCACTGCCACCAGACCCAGGGCGGGCAGCAGGTCCAGGATCGGGTTGAAGGTGGCCCTGACCCTGGCCGCCCGCATGGCTTGGTCGTAGACCCGACCGGTGCGGTCCCCAAGCCGCCCGGCCTGGATGGCCTCGGCCCCGAAGCCCTTGACGGCGCGGATGCCGGTGACCGTCTCCTCCACCACGGTGGC
>JBOGIG010000025.1:0-7281 GCA_050742455.1 Acidimicrobiales bacterium | reverse complement strand
CGTGGCCGCCGACGACCACAACCACCAGCTCACGTTCGTCATCACCGTCTACGAACCCGACCCCCACCTCTGGGAACCGGGATTCAAAACGAGGAGGAAACCATGAAATGCCTGATCTGCCGGCAAGGCGACATCCGGCCCGGCCCGGCGACAGTGACGCTCAACCGCGACCACACTACCCTGGTCGTCAAAGCCGTGCCGGCAACCGTGTGTGACAACTGTGGCGAAGAGTACCTCGACGAAGAGGTCACCGTAGCTCTGCTCGACCTCGTCGACACCGCCGCCCGGTCTGGTGTCGAAGTCGAAGTCAGAGACTACGCGTCAGCGTCTCCAGCTCGACCCTAAGCGTGACGGGATCACCGACAGGCTGGGCGAACGGCGAGCCGTTGTGCGCGGTCAACGGGGCACGGTCGGTCAACGGGGCACGGACGGTCAACGGGGCACGGACGGTCCGAGCATCGACAAGCGAGCGTCTTGTGTGGGCTTCGGCATTCGAGCGGCAAGCTGCCCGCGCGAGCGGATGCCGAGCTTGGCATAGGTGTTGCCCAAGTGGTACTCGACTGTCTTCACAGAGATCGCCAACTGGTTGGCGATCTCACGGTTGGTTGACCCGATCGCGACCAATCGTGCCACGATATGTTCCGTGGGGCTCAGGGTCAGGGTGTTCCCATTGCGCCGGGCCCGGGGCTTGAGCCCGCAGCGAGCCAGTTCCTCTTTGGACTCCAGCGTCCAAGGGGCAGCCCTCAGCTCGGAAAAGGCCAAGTTCGCCCGTCGTAGGGTGCTTGCCGCATCCCGACGCCGGCCGGCCCTGCGCAACAAGCGACCATGCACGAGGTCGAATTGGGCCGCCTCGAACGGCCGATTGAGGATGGATTCGCGCCGGGCCAGGGCCTGGGTCAGGATGGCCACCCCCTGTTCGATCTGTCCGGTGGCTTCGGACATGACGGCCCGCACCCTTTGTACCTCCAGGACATGCACGGACAGGTCTCGCCTTACCGCCCGTTCTTCGGCATCGTCGAGGACCGCCGCGGCTTCCTTGAGGCTGCCGGTGGCTATGAGCGCCTCGGCGTAGAGGCACTGCCATGGTTGCACCCCGGGTTCGCGCACACCGTCGAGATCGGCCATTGCCACCAAGGGCTCGAGGGCGGAGATTATGCCCCCAGGCTCCCTACTGGCCGCGGCCAGGCGCGCCGCGGCGACACAGGTCCACAACCTGGTGGGTACGTCTCCCACCGACGCCTTGGCGATGGCGACGTGCTCGGCAGCAATGGTCAAGTCGCCCCGGGCGGCGTGGGGATAGGCCACTGCGGCATGGAGCAAGGGAAGGGCCCGGAGCTGGCCCAGGTCACGCCTGATGGCTAGGGCGGCTTCGGCCTCGGCGATGGCCAGGTCCCAGTCCCCGACCCGATAGGCGACATCGACCACGAAGGCGGACGCGAACTGCTCCGATGTGCGGGGCCGGTGCCGGGGGCAACCTGGCCCGCTGCCGCGGGTGGCCCGCTCGGCCGCCACCAGGTCAACGACGGCCTGGTCTACGTCCTCGTTCCACAGGCTGAAAACTCCCCGGCCCACCATGGCGTCCAGTTCAACCAAAGTCGGGTTGGGGATAGTTTCCGGCAGGTCTTTGAACAGGGCCAGGACCTCCCTGCTCTGGCCCTGGATACCCATGGCGATCAATTGAATGATCATCACGTCACTGCCTTCGGCGTCACCTTCGGGCAGTAGGGCAAGTGCTCGCTGTGCCCACCGGGCGGCATCAGCCCCGTGCCCGAGGTTCAGCGCGATACGGGCCAGCTCCATGGCGATCCGGGCCACGAGCTCGCTGTCGGCGACTTCATCGCCTTGAGCCAGCGTCCAGGCGTCATCGAGGAGAACCTGAGTCACTTCGAAATCGCCCGCAGCCGCTCTTATTCGAGCCAGGCAGTAGTTGCGCAGGGACGTAATCGGGTAGGCCTCGATCGTCGCCCTGGCCGCCCCGATGGTCCATTCCTCACCACCCAGGGCGAGACAGTCCACCATGCGCATCAGATAGCGCCCGGCCTCGATCCCACCGGGGGGGCACAGGCCGACCGCCAACTTGAATCCCTCAGCGGCAATAGCCAACGACCCCTGAGCCGCGTCGGCATCGGCCCCGGCCGCCACCTCGGCGGCCAAGATCGGGTCCAGACCCGGCGTTGCCGCCACCCGGTGGCGCAACCCGGCGACGGCGTTGCTCGGACCCCACCGGTCGGCGATCTGTTGGTGCAGTTCCGCCAGCCGTGATGGGGGAATGTCATGGTAGATGGTGGACCTGACCAGGGGATGGTCGAGGCGGATCTGTCCGTCAGCGAGTGGCAACCGGATCAAACCGGCGGACGCCGCCTCTTCGAGCGCCACCGTGACATCGGCTATGCCCGATATCTCGGCCAACAGGCGCGCACTGGGGCCATCGCCGGACACGGCTGCCGTCTCGACCAGGCTCGTCCCCTGCGGACCGCATGCTGTCAGTCGCGCCCTCACCAGATCGGAGAAGGCGATTGGCGCCGGCAAGGGCCAGTCTGGATCACCCTCGAGTTGCTCCGTGCTCAGGTCGTCCAACAGCGCTCGGGCGTGCAACGGACTGCCGGCGCTGTGGCTCACGACCCGGTCTGCGGCAGGACTGCTCAGGGTCTTCAGGCCCAGGGCGGTCGCCAGCTCTGCCACCTCGACCGGCCCGAATCCACCCAGCGGGACCCACCTCGCGAGGTCATGGAGCATCCGTTGGAGTGAAGCGGGCAGCGTATCCAGCGATTCGTCGCGACAGGTGAACACCACGAGCACCCGACCGCCGCGCAGCCGGCGCAGGGCAAATACCAGGGCACGGACCGACGAGGGATCGGCCCAGGCGACGTCGTCGATGGTGACCACCAGCCCGTCCTCGCCGAGGGCTTCGAACATTTCCAATAGACGTGAGCCGGTGGCCAGTGGGTCGGCATCGCCCTCATCGCCAACCGTGTCCCTCAGTACCTTGGTCCTCCATGCGGGATCGCCGGACAACAGCTGGCCGAGTGCAGCGTAAGCCAGGGTGGACTCGTCGGGTTCACAGGCGACCCGAAGCAATACCGGTGGAGCAATACGTCCCACGAAGGCGTTTATCAGCAGCGACTTTCCGAACCCGGCGTTGCCGTGGACGATGACCAAGGAGCACGGGCCATCCGACGTGTCCGACCAGACCCGGTCCAGGATGGCGCTCTCCGCCTGGCGACCGACGAAGACTCGTCGTGACGATCCGGGACCCCCCGGAGTGGTTTCACCCGGCTGACCACCATTGGGGTCGCCCACAGACCCGACGGCGATGTCGCTCACGACTCCCGATGCTACCCGCCAGGAAGAAAATTAGGGATTTCCCTAGGACGAACGGTCAACTTCTAGGCTCACTCCAATGAGCGACCTGTTCTCCATTGCCAACAAGACCGCCCTCGTCACCGGGGGTTCCCGGGGCATCGGCAAGATGATCGCCTCGGGCTACGTCCGGGCCGGGGCCAAGGTCTACATCTCGTCGCGCAAGGCCGACGTGTGCCAACAGGTGGCCGACGAGCTGTGCGAGCAGGGGGAGTGCTTCGCCATTCCCGCCGACCTGTCCAGCGAAGCGGGGTGTCGCGGCCTGGCCGACGAGGTGGCGGCACGAGAATCCGGCCTGGACATACTGGTCAACAATGCCGGGGCCACCTGGGGCGCTCCGCTGGCCACCTTTGACGATGCCGCTTGGGACCGGGTTCTCGACCTCAACGTGAAGGGCGTGTTCCACCTGACCAAGTTCCTCGTCCCACTACTCGAGGCGGTGGGCACGACCGAGGAGCCGGCTCGGGTCATCAACATCGGCTCCATCGACGGCATCCATGTCCCCGTGCTGGAGACGTATTCCTACTCGGCCTCCAAGGCGGCCGTGCACCAGTTGACCCGCCACCTGGCCCGGCAACTGGCCCCCCGCATCACGGTCAACGCCATCGCCCCTGGACCGTTCGAATCCAAGATGATGGCGGCCACCCTGGACGCCTTCGGAGAACAGATCGCCGCCTCGGCTCCATTGAAGCGCATCGGGCGCCCCGACGACATGGCCGGCGCCGCCATCTACTTGGCCTCGCGGGCGGGGGCCTACCTGACGGGCGCCATCATTCCCGTCGACGGAGGCATCGCCACTGTGGGTTGAGCGCCCTGGCGACGATCACTGGGCTGAGGGCCAGGACGCATGCGGGTCTCGGTGGGCTGAGCGCCCCGGGTATCGGTGGGCTGAGGCCCAAGCGCCCCGGTTGAAGAAGGACAAGGTCATCCACGATCGGTCAACGGGCGCGATAGACGTCACTACGGTGGCCAACGTCGATGACTCTGACCGTGTGCTCTGCGTCATCGATGCGGTAGATCACGCGGTAGGTGCCCCGCCGAGCACTGTGTCGGTCCTTCAGGGGGGGATGAAGCTGCTTGCCCACCCGATAGGGGTTGGCCAGCAGGGGACCGACGATAAACTCGTGGGCCGCTGCAGCGACGGCCTCCGGGAGCCGCTCGGCAAGCTGACGTCGGGCTGTAGGGGAAATGAGCAGGGAGTACCGTCTCGGGCTCACGCCCTGGTTTTGCGGAGCCGGGCCTTCATCGCTGCGGCCAGGGCGGCCTCGGATTCCCCAGCACCAGCTGCCAGCTCCTGATCTGAGCTACTCATGCGTTGCATCGTCAGGGGATCGGACAGGATGGCGAGGGTCTCTTCAAGCGACTCGAGATCCTCGGGGGCCATCAGCACGGCTGACGGCGCCCCGTGCACCGTCACCGTTACGCGCTCGTGTTGGGCACTGACCCGACTGACGATCTCGGACAGGTGCGCCTTGACGTCGGCCAGGGACATTGAGGTAGTCATTAGTCATAACTATGACCAATAGTTATGACCTTGTCAATTGAGCGCCCAGGCGGGTAGCGGTGGGCGCCAAGCTCACCCCGGGCGATCGGGCGGGAATCATCCGGGACTCGAAGAGCACGGCGTGGAGGCACTCGGGCGGCTGGGGATAGCCCAGCAGGTAGCCCTGGGCTCGATCACACTCAAGGCGTCGCAACTCCTCCAGGGCGATCTCGGTCTCGACGCCTTCGGCCACGGCGCTTAGACCGAGAGAGTGGGCCAGGGCGATGATGGCGCTCACGATGACCGAGTCCTCCGCCTCTTCACCGAGCCCGTCCACGAAGCTGCGGTCGACCTTGAGGGAGTCGATGGGGAAGCGCTTGAGGTAGGCCAGTGACGAGTACCCGGTTCCGAAATCGTCCACGCTGATGCGCACCCCCAGCGCCCTCAGTGAGTGCAACACCTGGGCCGAGGCCTGCTGGTCGCTCATCAGGGTGGTCTCGGTCACCTCCAGGCACAGCACACCGGGGGCGATGCCGGCGCCGGCCAGCGTCGCGGCCACCAAGTCGACGAAGTCGGGGCTTGTCAGTTGGCGGGGCGACACGTTGACATGGACCTCGATGGGATCGATGCCGAGCATGCGAGCCGTGTTGTTCCAAGAGGCGGTCTGCTCGCAGGCGCTGCGCAGGACCCACGCCCCCAATTGAACGATCACGCCGCAGTCCTCGGCCAGGGGGATGAACTGGTCGGGTGACACCAGTCCCCGCCCGGGGTGCTGCCAGCGGACCAGGGCCTCGGTGGCCACCACGTGGCCGGTGGCCACATCGACGATGGGTTGGTAGTGGAGACGGAACTCCTCCCGGGCCAGGGCGGTGTGCAGCTCGTTGATGACGTGCAGGGCCTCCAGGGCCATAGTGTGGCTCTGATCGTTGAAGACCTCCACCCGGTTGCGACCGGCTTCCTTGGCCAGGTACATGGCGGTGTCGGCGTCCCGCAACATGCCGGTCGAGGAAGCGGACCCGTCGGCCGAGACCACCCCGATGCTGGCCGTGACGAACACCGGGGAGCCGTCCAGCTCGAAGGGGCGCTGGAGCTCGGCCAGGATGCGCTCAGCCACGGTCAGGACCTGAGATTCTTCATCGATGTCCTCGAACAAGATGGTGAACTCGTCCCCGCCCAGGCGGGCCACGGTGTTCTCTCCCCGCAGCGACTCCCGCAGGCGCCCGGCCACGGCCTGGAGCAGCTCGTCCCCGGCGGCGTGGCCCAACCCGTCGTTGACCAGTTTGAAGCGGTCGAGGTCCAAAAAGGCCACCGCCACCCGGCGTCCCGATCTCTCCGACCGGCTGAGGGCCATGTTGAGCCGGTCCAGGAACAAGACCCGGTTGGGCAGGCCGGTCAAGGGGTCGTGGATGGCGGCGTGGGCCAGGTGCTGGCGCATGTCGTGCTGCTCGGTGATGTCCTGGACCTGTCCGATCAGGTACTGGGGGCGCCCGGCCGAGTCGTAGACGCAAGTGACGTGAGCCGATCCCCACACCAAGTGGCCATCGTGGTGGATGTAGCGCTTTTCGAGGTCGTAGTGGTCCGAGTTGCCGTCGGCTACTCGATGCATCTCGGCGGCGTTGTGCTCCCAGTCGTCAGGGTGGGTGAAGTCCTTGATGTTCGTGCCCACCAGGGACTCGGGGGTCCGACCCAGGATGGAGCCATAGGCCCGGTTGGTGCGCAGGATCATGCCGTCGAGGCCGGCCAGGGCCATCCCGATCGGAGCGTCCTCGAAGGCGCTGCGGAATCTCTCCACAGCCTCCAACAGCTCGGTGATGTCATGCAGGTTGCCCACTATGCCCCCGACGTCCGGGTCGTTCATGCGATCGGAGATGGAAGCCTCGAAGTGTTTCCAATTGCCCCCGGCGTCGCGAATGCGAAGCCGGGTCACCAGGGCCTGGTCGGGGGCGGAGTACATCCCGGCCATCTCCACGTTGAGGCGGGCCAGGTCCTCGGGGTGGACGAAGGTCTCGATGGACTGCTCGTAGAAGGGCTCGGGTGACAGGCCCAAGATGCGTTCGAAGGCCGGACTGACGTACTGGAGGCGTCCCACCTCGTCCACCACGATGATGACATCGGCGGCGTTGGAGACGAGGGCCTTGAAACGACGTTCGGACTGGCGCAACGCCGATTCGATCTCCTCGCGGGCCACCGTCACCCGGTGCAGGAGGGAGATGGTGACCAGGGTGCCCAGCAGGCTGAGCAGGGCTAGGCCGTGGACCAGGGGTTGGCGAATCAGGGTGGGGGCGATTCCCAGTGCGATGGCGGTCTGGCCTAGCGTCATCCACACCACGGTCCAGCCCAGGTTCCAGCGGGTGGACCGAGACCCGTACAGCTGCATGGCGGCGCCGGCACCGAAGATGAAGCCGATGGACAAGATGGGCCCCCACCCGGTGGCGTAG
>JBOGIG010000024.1:0-30768 GCA_050742455.1 Acidimicrobiales bacterium | reverse complement strand
GCAACCCGAAGCTCGAACCACACCACCTTGTGACCCCGCTCGTCGGAGTAGCTCCCCCACTCAGAGGACATATCCTCGACGAGACCGAGGCCCCGCCCCGCAACCTTCAGTCCGGGAGCGGCCATTCTGAGGGCCGGCAGCTCATTGGTGTCGGAAACCTCGACCCGTATCGTCGTTCCGTCCCAGGCCAGTTTCAGTTCCGGCGACGAGCGGCCGTGCAACACGGCGTTGGTAACCAACTCAGACACCAACAGGACCACCGTATCGATCTTGTCGGTGATCCCCCACCGGTCCAGGGCCCGGCTCACGACGTCGCGGGCCACACTGGGGCTGGCAACTGTCTCATCCAAACCGAGAAACACTTCGCGGCTCACAACCTTCGAGACTAATGGGGATCGACCACCGCCCCGGACCATCCCGCCTCGCGGCGATGCGTCCCTGGCCCCGACGTCGAGTCCAGGACGTCCACCGCGCTCTCGGGCCGCCCGAACCTGCATTGTCCGGACCTCTATGATCGGGAGGTGACCCAACCCGAGACGGCGGAACCGCCCGAATCGTCAAGCCCCCGCCACGATGGTCCGGCGCTCGATCGGTCCGGTGCCTACCAGTCCCTCCCCAGCCGATGGCGAGAGGTTCTGCGTACCACCAATCCTCCGGCCGGCCGGCTCGACCCCGTATCGAAATGGCTGGTCCTAACCCGGGCGGCCGTGCTCCCCATGACCATCACGGCCGGGGCCATCGCCGGTCTCCTGGCCGTGCGCCAGGACCACTTCAGCGTCTGGCTGTTCCTGGCCGCATGGGCTGGGATCGTCCTGGCGCATGCGGCCAACAACCTCATGAACGATCTGTTCGACCTCGACGTGGGTCTCGACACCAAGGACTACCCGCGGGGACTGTACGCTCCCCATCCCGTTCTGTCCGGGATGATCACCCGCCGGGGTTTGGGCCGGGCCACACTGTTGGTCAACCTGTTGGACCTGGGCCTCGGCGCAGTCCTCTTGGTCTACCGGGGCTGGCCCGTGGCCGTGTTCGCCATCGTGGGGTTCTTCCTCAGCGCGGCCTATACCGCCCCCCCGCTCCGGCTCAAGAAACGAGGCTTGGGGGAGCTCGACGTCATGATCGTGTGGGGCCCGTTGATGGTCGCCGGAACCTACTACTGCGCCACCGGGCACGTCCCCTGGCAGGTGGTGCTGGCCTCCATCCCCTATGGCCTGTTGTGCGTGGCCGTCCTGATGGGCAAGCACATCGACAAGATCCCCTGGGACGAGCCCGCCGGTATCCGCACCCTTCCCGTGATGCTCGGTCAGGACCGGGCCAGATTCGCCACTCGAGCCTTGATGGTGGCCTTCTACCTGGTGCTGGTGGCCGCCGTGGGCGCCGAGGCCCTGCCCTGGCCATCCCTCTTGGCCGTCGCAGCCCTGCCCGCGTTCATCAAAGCCGATGCCATGCTGCGCCGGCCCCGGCCAGAGGCTCCCCCGCCCCGATTTCCAATCTGGCCGTTGTGGTTCGCGGCCGGAGCATTCCTCCACACCCGCCGAGCCGGGGCCCTCATGGTTCTCGGCATGGCCATCGCCGCCGTGGCCGGCATTGTGCCCAGCTTTTCCTAGGGAGCTTGTCCCAGAGGCTTTTTCTTGGAGGCCAAGCCCCCCAGGACCCAGGGTTTGCCACGATCGGGAAGCGCGGCCGCCCGAGCGAGAGGGGCCCCCTCTACCGGAAGGGCATCGGATCTGCGGATCTACAGGTAGGGCATCGGATCTACGGGGATGCCGTTGACCCTGACCTCAAAGTGCAGGTGAGGTCCGGTGCAATACCCGGTGCAGCCAACCAGTCCTATGACCTGATCGGTGGCCACGTGCTGGCCCTGGCTGACCTGGATCACCGACTGGTGAGCGTACAGGTTGGCCAGACCATTACCCATATCGATAATCGTGGCGTTGCCGTAACCGGTTATCACGCCGGTGAAGGTGACCACCCCCCCACCGGCGGCGCGGATCGGCGTGCCGAAGGCGGCACCGAAATCAACCCCGGCGTGGAGCTGGCGGACATGGGTTATTGGGTCGACCCTGTAGCCGAAGGGCGAAGTGATAGGGGCGCCCGGGATCGGATACGCCAACAGACCCCGTGCCGGCGGAGGCGGAATCGCCCCCCCGTCCCGGCCCGCCAAGAGACTCGTGAGGGAGTCGGCTTGGGCTTGGGCCGCCTGCTCCTCGGCGGCAAACACAGCCGCCCTGGCCTTGGCCTGGGCCAGTAGAGCCGACGAGCGTGCTTGGGCCGTGGCCAAGTTGGCCAGCTCGGTTCTCTGCTCGCTCTGGATGGCGACGAGGGCCGATTCCTGGGTCTGGATCCGGTCCCGCTGGGTCTGATCGAACCTCTCCGCTGCCCGGTCGATCTGGGCCTGGAGGTCAACCCCAGCCTGAGCTCGGTGGTAGGCCTGGATGGTCGAACCTGCGCCGTTGACCACCGCGGTGAGATCGGCCATGGCCACCTCGGTCGCCACCCCGTCCTTTGACTCCAACAGGACGGCCATCTTGGAGGCATTCGGCGCCGTTATGAACAGGTCGACGGCGTAGGACACCATGCGGGCCCGAGCCTGGTCGAGGGTGAGGACCAAGCCGGCCTGGCGTTGCTGATCGGCCACCACCTGGCCTGCCGCTTGTCCGAGGGCGGCACGAGCCCGGGCCAGGTTGACTTCGAGCGGCCCCATCCGAGCCTGGGTCGAGGCCAAGGCGGCGTTGACTTGGGCTACCTGGGCATTGTTCGCGTCCATGGAGGCCAGGAGTTGGGCTTCCTCGTTGGAGACCTCGCCGGCCTGGGACGAAAGTGAGGCCACGCCCGCCGAAGTGAGCCTCGGGGTCAGCGGCCCGCCCGAAAGCGCCGTCATGCCCGAAAGCGCCGTCATGCCCGAAAGCGCCGTCATGCCCGAGATCACCATGACCACGGGCAGGGCGAGCGAGATCACTCGCCTTACAGGGTGCTTGGCCCAGCCCGGGCCGATCAGAGCGGCGCCTATACGATCTCGGTCCATCCAGTGGGTATCGACCCGGCTGCCCCCCGAACTTTAGACCAGTGGCTCGAAGGCCTGCCCTGGCCGCCGGGGCCGGGACCGTCCGGCCCATTCCCATAAGGCCGGCCCCAGGTCGGCGGGGCTAGACGTCGAGGAACCGACGCACCGCCACCAAGGACCCGCCAGCCCCGACCAGGATGCCGATGAGCACGACGATTATCTCGGTCACCACAACTTCGTTGCCGGGAACGATCAGAAATGTCAGCAGGGCCAGGTTGTAGTGGTGGATGACGTAGGAGAACAACACCTGCATGACAATGACCAAACCGCAGGCCGCCGCCGCTCCCAAGAGGCCCTGCACCATCCCCTCCATCATGAAGGG
The DNA here is from genome assembly GCA_050742455.1 of Acidimicrobiales bacterium. GTDB lineage: Bacteria > Actinomycetota > Acidimicrobiia > Acidimicrobiales > JBOGIG01 > JBOGIG01. The sequence goes on along the minus strand of JBOGIG010000024.1, from coordinate 27,382 downwards.
GATGCGGATGAACCAGTTGGTCGCTCCGACCAGCTTCATCACCGCCACCTCTCGTCGTCGGGCAAAGATGGCCATGCGGATGGCGTTGAGGATGAGGGCCACCGCCGACAGCAGCAGTATGACCGCGAGGGCCAGGATGACGATCTGAGCGATACGGGTCACCTTGAGCATTGTGTCAACTGCATGATTGTCGAGGGCCACCTTGAGCACCCCGGGCTCGCCCGACACAGTGGCCGCCACGGCCCGGGCCGACCCGGCGTTGCGCAGCGTGATGCGATAGGAGGCCGGCAGCTGGCTGGGACTGGTGATCACGTTGAGCAAATCGGGTTGGCTGGCGAACATCTGGCGGTACTCTTTGAGCGACTGATCCTGGTTGAAAAAGGTGCATTGCTTGACTTGAGGGTCATGACACAGCTGCTTGCCGATGGCGCTCACCTGGCTCGAAGTGGCCCCGGTGTTGATGAAGACCAGCATCTGCACGCCACCCCGCAACTGACCCGTGGCGTTCGTGACGCCCTGGCGTAGCAGCAGGGCCGCTCCGACCAGGGACAGGGACACCCCCACGGTGAGGATGGCGGCCACGGTCATGAGCCGGTTGCGCCACAGGTTTGAGGCGGTCTCCCTCACAAAATAATCAACGGCCAATGGGTGGGCTCACTCTCTCAGGCTCCGTACCCGTAGACGCCCCGCACCTGATCGCGTACAACGCTGCCCCGATCGAGCTCGATGACCCGTCGCCGCATGGTGTCTACAATGCCCACATCGTGGGTGGCCATGACCACGGTGGTGCCAGTGCGATTGATCCGATCCAAGAGCCTCATGATGCCGAGCGTGGTGTTGGGATCGAGGTTCCCGGTGGGCTCATCGGCCAGCAGCACTAGGGGACGGTTGACAAAGGCGCGGGCGATTGCCACTCGCTGCTGCTCGCCACCCGACAACTCGTTGGGCAAATGATCCGACTTCTTGGCGAGGCCAACGAGGTCGAGGATCTGAGGCACCTGGGCCGCCACCACGTGACGGGGGCGACCGATGACTTCCAGGGCGAAGGCCACATTCTCGTACACCGTCTTGGACGACAGCAGGCGGAAATCCTGGAACACGCATCCCAGGTTCCGGCGCAGGTGGGGTACCTTCCAGTGACTCAGCTTGCCGATCTCTTTTCCGGCCACCCAGATCTGACCTCCGTCGGGTTGCTCTTCCTTTAGCAACAAACGAAGGAACGTCGATTTACCCGACCCTGAGGGGCCGACCAGAAAGACGAACTCGCCCTTTTGGATGTCGACCGTGCAGTCGCGCAGGGCAACGACGGTGTCCTTGTAGGACTTGGTGACGTTTTCGAGGCGGATCATCGGTAGGGAGGCTCCGGCGCAGGACACAATACGCCTGGGCCATACTCTAACAGCCCTCGACCTCCCGCCCCGGGCTGTCGAATGCTCCAGCGCTGGCCGCGGCCCGAAGCAGGCGTTTGATGGCGCCCCGCCTGGGCGGGGCGCCATGGCGGATCAGGCCTGGCGGGCCCGGTTCCAGCGCAAAAAGGCCTCCATGAAGGCGTCCAGGTCGCCATCTAAGACGGCGTCCACGTTCCCGGTCTCGATCTGGGTGCGCAGGTCCTTCACCAGCTGATAGGGCGCCTGAACATAGGAACGAATCTGGTTCCCCCAGGCATTGTCGGACTGTGGGCCCGAAATGGCATCGAGCTGTGCCCGCCGAGCTTCCCGTTGCCTTTCGGCCAGCTTGGCTCCGAGGATCTGCATGGCTCGGGCCTTGTTCTGGTGCTGGGAGCGCTCATTCTGACACGACACCACTATTCCGCTGGGCTGGTGTGTGATGCGCACGGCCGAGTCGGTAACGTTGACATGCTGACCGCCCGCCCCCGAGGAACGGTACGTGTCGATGCGCAGATCTTTTTCGTCGATGTCGACCTCGCCCGAGACGTCGTCGAGGAACGGTGTCACGTCCAGGGAGGCGAAGCTCGTCTGGCGCCGCCGTTGGGCGTCAAAGGGCGAGATCCGCACCAGCCGGTGCACTCCTCGATCGGCGGCCAGCAACCCGTAGGCGAAACGGCCCCGGACTATGAATGTGGCCGACAGGATCCCCGCTTCCTGGCCGGGGGAGACCTCATCCAGTTCCACCTCGAATCCCCGGCGCTCGGCCCAGCGCTGGTACATGCGGAGCATCATCTCGGCCCAGTCCTGGGCATCGGTGCCGCCAGCCCCGGCGTGGACCTCGGCCACGGCGTCGCGTTCGTCGTGCTCGCCGGAGAATAAAGACCTCAGCTCCAGGGCATCCAACTCGGCGCCAATGCCGGCCATCACCGCGGACAGTTCGGCCAGGGCATCGGACACCTGGGCCGGGTCGGGTTCCTCAGCCGCCATCTCGGCCAGGACCTCGGCATCGGAGATCCGCGAGGCCAAACCGTCCAGCAGGGTTACGTCATCATTGGCCCGACCAAACGCCGTGGTTACAGCCCGGGCGGCGTCGGGATCGTCCCACAGGTCAGGGCGCTGGATCTCGTTCTCCAACTCGGATCGGCGCAATCTCTGACCCTTCAGGTCCAGGTACTCGCCCGCCTCGGCCAGCCGCTTGCGCAGCGCCGACAATTCGTCGTCCAGCTCAGCCATGTCGCGGTGGCCTCAGCGTCCGTGACAGAGCTTGAACTTCTTGTGGCTGCCGCACCAGCACGGCTCATTGCGCCCGAGCTTGTCCCGGTCGGAGCGCTGCACCGGAGACTGGGTTGGACCGAAATCAACGGCTGGACCACCGTCGTCTCCCACCCGACCGGCGCCGTTGGTACCCGCCGCATCCAGCTCGTTGGCCCCACCCCGACCGAGGACCCCCAGAGGGGCTGCACCCGAGCCGGAGGGAGGGGACCCGGCGCCGAGGCTGGTCGGACTGGGTTGGACCGGATCGTCGGCAGCCAGAAAATTGGCGGCCGACAAGTCGGGTTCGGGCAGGGCCTGGGCCGTGACCTCCACGTGCAGGACATAACGCAGGTAGTCCTCGTCTATGGCCTCCATGAGCTGGCCGAACATCTCGAAGCCGTCCTTTTGCCAGGCCACCAGGGGATCTTGTTGACCCATGGCCCGCAGGTTGATCCCCTCCCGCAGGTAATCCATCTCGGCCAGGTGCTCCCGCCAGCGCTGGTCGATGATCTGCAGCATGATCTCCCGTTCGAGCTGGCGGGCAGTCTCGGTCCCCCCAGGCATCTCCTCCTCGCGCCGGTCGTAGTACTCGGTGGCCTCGGCCAGCAGCGACTCCAGGATCAAATCGGTAACGGTGGCCTCGGTCAGGTCCTCCACGCTGAACCTTGTCGGGTAGTACTGGCCCACCTCGGCCACCAGGGCATCGAGGTCCCACTCCTCTGGGTAATCGGTGGGACAGCACCGCTGCACGGCCGAGGCCAGTGCTGCCTCCAGCAGATCCACGGTTTGAACCTTTAGGTCCTCATCGCCCAGAACCTTCATGCGCAGGGCATAGATCACCTTGCGCTGGTGGTCCATTACCTCGTCGTACTTGAGCACGTCCTTGCGGATCTCGGCGTTTCGGGCCTCCACCGTGTTCTGGGCCCGCTCTATGGCCTTGGTCACCATCTTGGCCTCGATTGGAACGTCATCGGGGAGGGCCCGGCCCATCACCCAGTTCATCGCGCCGGTGGCGAACAGGCGCATCAACTCGTCCTCCAGGGACAAGAAGAAGCGGCTCTCGCCCTGATCGCCCTGGCGCCCGGCACGGCCTCGGAGCTGGTTGTCGATCCGCCTGGACTCGTGGCGCTCGCTACCGAGCACGTACAGGCCTCCGGCCTCGCGCACCTTGGCTCCGTCGGCCTGGCATTGGGTCTCGAACCTGGCCGACAACTGGTCCCTTCGTTCGATGCCCTCGGGTGTGTCGAGGTCGATTCCCTCGGCGTGGACCTCGGCCTCGGCGAGCAGCTCGGGATTGCCCCCGAGCAGGATGTCCACCCCTCGACCGGCCATGTTGGTAGCCACGGTGATCGCGCCGGGGCGCCCGGCCTGGGCCACCACGTGGGCCTCCCGGGTGTGCTGCTTGGCATTGAGGACCGAATGGGGAATGCCCCGGCGATCGAGCATCAAGGAGAGCACCTCGGACTTCTCCACCGACGCCGTGCCCACCAGCACGGGCTGGCCCTTGTCGTGGCGCTCGACCAGATCCTCGATGATGGCCTCGAACTTGGCCAGCTCCGATTTGAAGATGAGGTCGGCATTGTCGGCACGGACCATGGGCTTGTTGGTCGGTATGGGAACGACGGACAGTTCGTAGGTGCCGGCGAACTCGGCCGCCTCGGTCTCGGCAGTACCGGTCATGCCGGCAAGCTTGTCGTAGAGGCGGAAGTAGTTCTGCAAGGTGACCGTGGCCCAGGTGTGGTTCTCCTCTTTGATGCTGACCCGCTCCTTGGCCTCGACGGCCTGGTGAAGACCGTCCGACCACCGCCGTCCCTCCAGAACCCGCCCGGTGAACTCGTCGACTATGCGCACCTCGCCGTCGGACACGATGTAGTCCTTGTCCCGCCGGTACAGCTCCTTGGCTCGCAGGGCCTGGCCCAGCTGGTGGACGTAGTTGACGCTCACCAGGTCATAGAGATTGTCCACCCCGAGCTGGCGTTCCACCTTCTCGATACCCGACTCGGTGGGCACCACGGTGCGCTTTTCCTCGTCGATCTCATAATCGGTGTCCCGTTGCAATCCCCGCACCACCGATGCGAACTGGTAGTAGAGCTTGGCCGACTCGGCCGCCGGTCCGGAAATGATGAGCGGGGTACGAGCTTCGTCAATGAGGATGGAGTCGACCTCGTCGACGATGGCAAAGGAGTGACCCCGCTGGACCATGGCATCGTGCGAGCGGGCCATGTTGTCGCGCAGGTAGTCGAATCCGAACTCGGTGTTGGTGCCGTAGGTGACATCAGCGGCGTAGGCGGCCCGGCGGTCCACCGGATCCTCGATGGCAGGAACGACCAGTCCCACACTGAGGCCCAGGGCTCGGTGGACCTGGCCCATCCACTCGGCGTCGCGCTGGGCCAGGTAGTCGTTGACGGTGACCACGTGCACGCCCTGGCCGCCCAGGCCGTTCAGATAGACGGGCAGGGTGGACACCAGCGTCTTGCCCTCCCCTGTGCGCATCTCGGCGATCCAGCCAAAATGAAGGGCCATTCCCCCCATCAGCTGCACGTCGTAGTGGCGCTGGCCTATGACCCGCCTAGCCGCCTCCCTCACCACGGCGAAAGCTTCCACCAACAAGTCGTCGAGGTCCTCGCCTGCCCCAAGACGCTCCCGGAATTCGACGGTTCGGTGGGCTAGGGCCTCGTCGCTGAGGGCCTCGTGCTCGGGCTCCAGCTCGTTTATGAGGGGGACGATCTCCTCCAGTCGACGAACCTTCTTGCCTTCGCCCGCCCGCAGGATCCGGTTGAAAACGGTCATTGTCGTCCCAGTCTACCGGTGGGTCCGAGCCGAACTCGTGCCCTCAATCGGCTTGGGCCCGGGGACCGGGGGCGCCGCCCGGCTCATCGGGGTCGAGAATATTGAGGTTGAGGGCGTAAACCGCGGCCTGCATCCGGTTGTGCAGTTGGAGCTTCTCCAAAATGTTACGGACGTGGTTCTTCACCGTGTTCTCGGCGATGAATAGATCTCCGGCTATTTCGCGATTGGCCATGCCCCGGGCCACCAGGCGCAGAACGTCGAGCTCTCGCGCGGTCAGGGAGGGAAGGGGAACCTGGGTCCGGTCGACCTGCTCCCTTTCGGCCATGGCCGAGAACTCACCGAGCAGCTTGGCCGCCATTGACGGCGAGATCAGGCTCTGGCCCTGAGTCACCGCTCTGATGGCGGCGGCCACCTCCTCGACCGATATCTCCTTGAGCAGGTAGCCGCTGGCCCCGGCCTTGACCGCCTCGAACAGGTCATCCTCATCGTCGCTGACCGTGAGCATCAGGACCCGGGTTGCCGGCGAGGTGGCCCGGATGCGCCGGGTGGCCTCGATCCCGCTCACCTTGGGCATCCGCACGTCCATCAGCACCACGTCGGGGGCCAGCTCCTCGGTCTTGGCGATGGCCTCGTTGCCATCCTCGGCCTCACCCACCACCTCGATGTCGGCCTCGGTGCCGAGCACCACATACAGGCCACGCCGAAACAAGGGCTGATCATCGGCGATGAGAACCCGCACGGCCTGGACGTCGGTATCGCTGTTCACTCGGCTCTCGCTCGCTTCACTCGGCTCTTGCTCGATTCACTCGACCCGGGCCGCCACTCGGGATTCCAATGAATAGTGGTGACGCCCAGCTGACCTGGTCTTTTACCCCACACTCGCCTGCCGAGAGGTCGTTGGCCCGGACTGCGGCGACCAGATGGTCCTGCGCAGTCCCTACGGACCACTTTCCCCTTCGCCATCGGACCTCGCTCGCCGAAGTGTCGATGGGCAGGTCTTACCTCTAAACCGCACCATGCTCGGCAACCAAAGGTTGCCTTACGTGGGTCGTTTCGCCTACGGCTGGCATCGACTTTCAACCACAGACCTGTGCGTCACCACGCCCTAGCCTAGCCTCGCCTCAAGCGGGCCTTGATCTCGCCCAGAACCGGGACGGGGCCGGGGTCGATCCCCTCCTGGTCGGCCATGTACAGCGACACGAAGTCCCCGAACAGGGCCAGATCGAACAGCTGGGCCAGGTCCCCTTCCCCTTGCGCCCTCACCTCTTCGATTCCGGCCACCACTTCGCCCATGACCTCGGCGACAAATTCCACCCGGCGCGACACCTGGGGATGCTCGGCGTCGTGGCGCAGGTTGATAATGGTCATCAACTGGCGGGTGGCGTCCCCGTGCTGCCCCCACCCGGCAATCTCGTTGTGGCACAGCTCGGGATACACCCCGCAAAAAGCCGGACACTTCGCGTTCTCGTTGACCTGTGTCTTCCAGCGCTGGGCTGCTGTCGCCCCCACGGCGTGGGATCCGTAGATCAATGGGATGGTGCGGCCGATGCGGGCGGCCATCGCCTGGGCCGGGCTGTGGGCGCCGACGAGTTGGTCCCGTCTGCGCTTCAGCTGGTCCACGGCGAGCGCCACCCATCGCCCCGCCCCGGGAAACAGACCCACTGCCTCCAGGACGATCAGGGGCGGGATGGCCACCGCCCCAAGGGCGGCGCGGGGCTGGGGAATGGAGTCGGGCACGTTGATGACCGGAGCCCCGATGGCGTCGGCCATGCGTGCCAGCTCCCCGCCGCTGGCCACCACCACCACGTCGGCGCCCTGATTCTCGGCTTCGCCAAGCGCTTCAACCGTCTCTTCGGTGTCACCGGAAAACGAGATGGCGAACACCAGCGACCCCGGTCCGACGAAGGCGGGGGGCAGATAGGACTTGACGACCACCACGGGCACGGCCATGAATGGCGCCGCCGCGGCCAGGAGCACGTCACCGGCGATGCCACTGCCCCCCATGCCCAACACCACCACGTTCTCTACCTTGTCCCGGGGTGGCAGGCCATCGATCTCCACCCCGGCCGCGGCCCGGGCCGCCGCTTCGACCTGCTCGGGTAGTCCGGCCGTGGCCTGGAACATCCCGAAGGAGTCCAACCCGAGCGCTCCCGCTCCCGCCGGTCCCAGCCCGAGCGCTCCCGCTCCCGCCGGTCCCAGCCCGCGCTCTCCCGCTCCCGCCGGTCCCAGCCCGCTCACTGCTCCAGCTCGAACGTCGGCTTCATAGCCTCTTTCTCCACCCGGGCCATCAGGCGGTCGTGGCCGGCGTCGTCGAGCGTGGTGGCCTCTTCGACCAACATCACCGGGATATCGTCAGTGATGGAGTAGCGCCGCCGCAGCCTGGGGTTGTACAGGCAGTCCTCGTCAGGAAAGTAATAGAGCGGTCCCTTGTCCTCAGGGCAGGCCAGTATCTCCAACAGGATCGGGTCTAAGGGCATGCAGCTACCTCCCGGAGCCTGCGCCGGAGGATCCGGCGCCGAATTTCGTAATCAAAGCCAGGACCTCGTGGGCGTGATCCTCACACTCGGGCGGCGAAGCTGCCTCCAGATTCAACCTCAACAGAGGCTCGGTGTTGGACGGACGCAGGTTGAACCACCAGTCACCCATGTTGACGGTGAGACCGTCCAGGCGGTCCTGGTCGGCCCCCGGAGCGGCCTGGGCAAAATATCCGGCAACGGCCTCTATGACCGCGAGGGGATCGTCAACCTTGGTGTTGATTTCACCGGAATCGGAGTACCGGTCGAACTCGCGCCGGATGACCGACAGGGGCCGGCCATCGGTGCTCATCAATTCCAACACGATGAGGGCGGCGATCAGGCCAGAGTCAGCTCGGTAGTTGTCGGCGAAGTAGTAGTGCCCGGAGTGTTCTCCCCCGAAGCTTGCCCCGGTGGCAGCCATGATCTGTTTGATAAAGGAATGGCCGACCCGAGTGCGCACCGGCAGTCCCCCGTTCTCGGTGATGACCTCGGGCACGGCCCGCGAGCAGATCAGGTTGTAGAGGATCGACGAGCCGGGCTTCTTGGCCAGCACGGCCTTGGCCACCATGGCCGTGGTCACCGAGCCTGACAGGCCGACCGATTCCTCGTCGACCAGAAAGACCCGATCGGCGTCCCCGTCGAAGGCCAAGCCGACATCGGCGCCCCGAGACGCCACTCTGTCTTGAAGGGCGACGAGATTCTCAGCTTGGATTGGGTCGGCCGGGTGGTTGGGGAAGGCGCCGTCCAACTCCCCGAAAAGGATCTCCAGGTCAAAGCCCAGTCCGGCAAAGACCTCGGGGACCACCAGTCCCCCCATCCCGTTGGCGGTGTCGGCCACCACCCGAAGGGGCTTCAGCACCGTCGGATCCACGAAGGAACGCACGTGGGTCGCGAAGGCAGCGAGCAGGTCCATCGGCTCGATCCCGCCCGGGTCTGGTCCCCGTTCCCCGTCGGGGACCGGGCGGTCCAGCAGAGCCTGCGCCCCGGCCCGGATCCGATCCAGGCCGGTGTCCTCGCCGACAGGTAGGGCCCCGGCCCGGCACATCTTGATCCCGTTGTAGGCGGCCGGATTGTGCGAGGCGGTAAACATGGCGCCCGGGGCGTCGAGGTGGCCCGAGGCAAAGTACAACAGGTCGGTCGAGGCCAGGCCCAGATCGATGACGTGGGCGCCCTCGGCGGCGGCGCCCTCCATAAAGGCCCGACTCAGCTCGACCCCGGACTGGCGCATGTCCCGAGCCACCACCATGCGGGAGGCGGCGGCGAAGCGGGCGAATGAGGACCCGACTGCCCGGCACATGGCCGCGTCCAACTGCTCGGGCACCAGGCCGCGTACGTCATAGGCCTTGAATACCTCGGTCAGTGACTTCATCGGGAAGACGAGCCTATCGGGCCGGCGCCGCCTCGGTGGCATTGGCCTGGGCGGATTTGCCCCGTCTCCGCCGGTCCAATATGGCCAGGGCCACGATCCCACATAGGCCCGCTGCGGTAGCCACCCAGCCGGCGTAATCGATCGGGGTCGAGCCGTAGTGCAGTGATACGTGGTGGCTGGTGGGCATCACCACCATGAGGTTGGGAGCCACTCGCCACGGACCGTTGGCCCCTGACGCCGTCCAGTTGGGAAAGTACGACACCTTGACCAAAACCGGCACACCGGTGCGATCGACGTTGAACGACAAGGTGTTGTCGGTGTGGGAAATAGCGCTCACCGTCGTCGGAGCCACGGCCCGCCGGGGCGGATTGGGGTCGTTCGGCGCCACCCGGGGCCAGTTGGGCGGACCCGACGCCGCCATCAGCACGTCCCAGCGGGAAGGTTTGAGATACCAGTCCATGGAGGCGTCGAGCCAGGATTTACCTCCCTTGGCCACTCCGGTCATCACCGCTGGCTGGTAGCCCAGGGCCTCGACCTGGCTGGACTGAGCCACCTGGTAGATGTTCCAGGTTCGCCCGATGACCTGGGTTCCATAGGTGACAGGCCAAGGCCCGGTGGACGCGATCAGTGTCAGGCTGGGGTCGACGGCGGCCTGGGCCTGGGCCTGAGGGGAAAAGGCCATGTAGTAGCGCACCCCGAGGAGCTGAAGGTGACGGACTCCTGCGGCCACGTCCAGCGGACCGTAAGGAAGGCCCCGCACCGCCCTGGACGGGGTGACCGACAGCTCGGACTGGTTGATGAAGTGGGCAGGAGTGGTTGCGGAGGATTCGAAGAAGAGCCCCTCCTCCGAGTCCACGCAGCCTCCAGTCCAATACGGCAGGAGCATCAGTGCCATCGGGGTGCCCATCTGGTCCAGCTGAGGCTCGTATTCCCACATGGCCCGGCCACATCCGTGGGTTCGGCCCACTCCGGCCATGGTGGTGATGAGGGCGTGGTACTCGGGGTAGGAAGCCTTGGCCTCGTAGCCCGAGTAATTCCAGTTGGCCCAGGCGCTGACAAAGCTGGTCGAGGAGGCCTTGAAGGGAAACCACGACGGCGTGATCTGTAGCCCGACGGACACGGCTGACAGGCCGACGGCCAGAGCCGCCAGCGGCGCCACCCACGCACCGCGGCCTTCCAGGGGGCCCCGGCGGGCTGGGGTCTGGGCCGGCGGGCCCGAACCCTCCTCCCCCGCACCCCCCTCCCCGGCTTCCTCCAGGCCCACCCGGGGCGAGGCACCGACGCGATTGGTCCACCTCCATGCCCGGGCGGCCAGGTCGGCGATCTCGTAGAGGGCCAGACCGGCCAGCAGGTAAACGCAGAGCATCCACAGTGGCAGGAACCTGGCGTTGTACAGCTTGCCAGTCGGGGCCAGTACGAAGGCCAGGACCGACAGTGCCGCCATGACGATGAGGAACACCCCGATGCGACGGCGCCGTGCCAGCGATGCCAAGGCGCCGAAGGCGGCCAGGCCGAGCCAGAAGTGAAGCGATTGAGGGAACAGCGAGGCCGCGTAGGTGGTCACCTTCTCGTAGCCCATGTTCGTGGTGTAAGCCTGGCGCCACACGAAGGGCAGGGCCCAGAATCCACTGGCCAGGGCGGCTGTTGCTCCCACGGCGCTCGCCCAGGCCAGCCGGCGGCGACTCGGTCTTTGAAGGAGCAGGACCACCGCACCTGCGGCGACGAAGATGGTCGGCACCAGGTGACACAAAGCGGTGATGACCAGCAGCACCACGGCCCAGGCCCGCTGGCGCCCGGTATCGAGTCCCCGGGCCACCATGCCCAGAAAGACCAACCCCACGGCCAGGCTGATTGAGAAAGGAAACTCGCCGGCCAGGGTGGAGGCGATGTTGCCGCCATCGATGGTGAAGCTCTGGTCGAATAAGAAGCCCAAGGCCCCCACGGCCAGGCATGCAGGGGCAGGGCGGCGAAGACCGGCCAGCTTGCCGAAAGCCCAGGCGGCCACGGGCAGGGCCACCAACCCGGACACGGTAACCAGCTTGAAGGCGATGTTGTAGGGCAGGATCAGATTCACCAGCACCACCAAGAAGGCGGGCAGGGGGAAGTAAAAGGTCAGGGCCGGATAGCCGTCGTACCACTGAGGACTCCATCCCGTCAGGCTGAAGTGGCTCAATAGGTGATCGCGCATGTAAGCGGGCACGGCCACGTGAGCCCCCATGTCCCCGCCGGCTGTGGTGGTGTTGCGCAACAGCAAAGAAGGGTGAAGCTGGGATAGGACGAACAGCGATGCGCCACCGACTACCACGAAGGTGGCCACGGTGGCGAGCGAGGGCCGGCGCATGGAGGCCCAATTGTGCCCGGCCCGCGGGGCCTTGTCCGACCGGGTCTTAGCGGGACACGGCAATGGCGATCACGGCCAAGGCATTGAACGTCGCGTGGGCCACCATCCCTGACCCCAAGCGCTTGGTCCTCTCGGCCAGGATTCCGAGCACAATTCCGAAGGCGGCAAGGCCCACCAACTGCAGGGCCTCGGCGTGGGCCAAGCCAAAAGCCACCCCAGAAATCACCACGGCCAGAACCGGTCCGAGGCGGGCCCGCAGCGAACGCAGCAGCAGACCGCGAAAGAACAACTCCTCCACCAACGGCGCTCCGATGCACACGAAAAGAGCCAGGACGATGAGCCCCGGGCCGTGGGCCACCGACGTGAGCTGGTGAGCCGGCTGGCCGAGACGGCTATCGAGGTGCTTGACGAACAGCCGCAAGGGGAGGTACACCCCCGGTACCAGGAGGTACTGGCTGGCCACACCCACTGCCAGGCCCAGGGGGATGTCGGGCCAGGGTCGCAGGCGAAAGCCGTAGTCGGTGGCCAATTTCCCCGTCCCCAGGCGGCGACTGGCGGCCAGGCCCGCCCCCACCAGCCCGGTCCACAAGCCGACCAGGCTGGCCACGGTGGTGCCCAGCGTGTTGGGCAAAACTCCATTGGCCGACTTCAACCCGCGGATCCCCGACCAAATGGCAACGAAGATGGCAGCCACGACATACCCGGTGACAAATCCGGCCACGGCATAGCCGATCCCCCTGGCTCCGAGGGAGTCCGGATCCTCGGGATGGCCCAGTTTGGTCAAACTGCCAACGGCGAGGCGAGCCGGATGGGGGCGCAGCGCCGATCCTGGCAAGTCCAACCCTTGGGCGCCCGGAGCCTGTCGGCGTGGTGTACGCAGATACCCCACAGGCCGGGCGTCCATGGGTCGCCTGGGTCATCCAACCACACCGCCTGGGCGGCGTAGTCATAAGTCAGGGTGGCCCGGGCCGGAGCAGAACATCCTGGACGTACACAACTGAAGGCTCCGGCCATGAAGTCACTCTAACCAGCCTGGGGTCGCATTTGGTGGTGCCGCCCGGCGTCTGGGCCGGGGGCAACGGTCAGGGACGTCTGGCTCGGTACGGGACCGATTGGGGTCGGCGGGCGCGTAGCATGTAGGCCATGAGTCCTCAACCACCGGACCCCCGTCCGGATCGGCCCGGCGGGCGAAGCGGTCCCGGCGCACCAGGGACGCGCGGCCCCGAGCAGAACTGGCGCTGGGTGGTTGTGGTGCTGTTCGGGCTGGTTCTGGCCGCCCTTCTCCTGCCTCCCCTGTTCTCGTCGACGGCGCGCTCCACCTTCAGCTACTCCCAGTACATGTCCGATGTGAATGCAGGCCAGGTGGGCAACGCCAACATCAACAACACCACCGGCAACATCACCGGCAAGCTAAAGGACGGAACGGCCTTCACCGTCAGCGGCCCCTCCCCGTCCATCAACACCGATGTTTCCACCATGCGGGCCAAGAACGTCAAGCTGACCTTTTCCACCCAGCAGACCAATGTATTTTCCACTCTCTTGGTGTACCTGATACCGGTGGCGATCTTCATCGGCTTCCTGGTGTGGTTCAACCGCCGGGCACAGGGGCAGATGTCGGGGATCATGTCCATCGGCCGCTCCAAGGCCAAGCTGTATTCCACCGAACGCCCCGGAACCACCTTCGAGGACGTCGCCGGCTACTCCGGGGTCAAACAGGAGATCTCCGAGGTGGTGGACTTTCTCAAGACCCCGGCCCGGTTCAAGGACATCGGCGCCCGCATCCCCAAGGGCGTGCTCCTGGTCGGTCCGCCGGGAACGGGAAAGACGCTGCTGGCACGCGCCGTGGCCGGCGAGGCTGGAGTGCCCTTCATGTCGGTCAGTGGTTCGGACTTCATGGAGATGTTCGTGGGTGTGGGGGCCAGCCGGGTTCGCGACCTATTCCAAAACGCCCGCAAGCAGGCTCCGGCCATCGTGTTTGTCGACGAGATCGACTCGATCGGCCGCAAGCGGGGCGCTGGCCTCGGCGGCGGGCACGACGAGAGAGAACAGACCCTCAATCAGATGCTCAACGAGATGGACGGGTTCGACGCCACCGAGGGAATCGTCATGATGGCCGCCACCAACCGGCCCGACATCCTCGACCCGGCGCTGTTGCGTCCCGGCCGCTTCGACCGCCAGATCGTGGTCCCCCTGCCCGACCTGGAAGAACGCCTCCCCATCCTGCAGGTCCATTGCCGGGACAAGAAAATGGACTCCGACGTGGCCCTGGAGACCGTGGCCCGGGGCACCCCGGGCATGAGCGGCGCCGATCTGGCCAACCTGGTCAACGAGGCCGCCCTCCACGCCGTGCGACGCGGCAGCCCTACCGTTCAAATGCAGGATTTCGAGTCGGCCCGGGATCGGGTCCTCATGGGCCAACGGCGGGAATCGCTGGCCCTGTCGGACTCAGAGAAGGAGCGGGTCGCCTACCACGAAGGCGGTCACGCCGTCCTGGCCTACGCCCTGCCCAACGCCGATCCTGTTCACAAGGTCACCATCCTGCCTACGGGAATGGCTCTGGGGGTAACCCAGCAATTGCCCATGGAGGAACGTCACATCTATCCCCGTGAATACATCGAGGACTCCCTGGCGGTGCGCATGGGAGGTCGGGTGGCCGAGATGATGATCTACGGCGACCTGTCCACGGGCGCCAACAATGACCTGGTGGGTAACACCGAGCTGGCCCGCAAGATGGTGCGGGAGTGGGGCATGAGCGACCGGATCGGTCCCATGGCCTGGGGCTCGCAGGGAATGGTCTTCCTCGGCGAGGATCTGATGCATTCCCGGGATTATTCCGAGGACACCAGCCGGGTTATCGACGAGGAAGTGGAGAAGATCCTGCGGGACCAGGAACACCGGGCCAGCGAGGTGCTGGGCCGTCACCGTCGCGGCCTCGAAGGAGTAGCCGCCGCCTTGCTGGAGAAGGAGACCATCGACGGGGCGGAGGTGGCCCGCCTGGTGGACGAGGCCTACGGGCGTCCCGTTCACGGGGGGGACAACGGTCACGGCAGCGTTCCTCATTTTGGCGCTACAGGCGCCGTCGACTCGGGTCCCACAGTTCCCGAGGTTCCCGCTCCGGCCTCGCCCCATTCCAGCAGAGCCTCCGACCGACCCTGACCCCGGCGGTCTACGACCGACCCTGACCCCAGTCCCCCGCCGGCGCCGCCATCTGAGCGGACAGGCCCTTGCCACCTCGGGCCACCAGATCCCGCTCCACCACTACCGGGGCGGTGGCCGATATGACCAGACCGGCCGCGGTGGCCGTGCTGGACAGCACCAACCGGGCTCCGGGGGCGATCTTGATAGGGGGTCCCGTTGGGGCCGAGCCCGCCTTGCCTGCCCCATCCAAGAAGGCCACCGAGATAGTGGCCGGCACCCGGCCGGGATTGAGAACCACCACTGATCCGGTGAACTTATCGGGCGACACCCCCTGGGCCAGGAACCATCGAGAAGCGGTGACACTCGATCCGATGGTGGCAACCAGGCCTGAAGGAGCACCGATTGTTCTTTCGGCCAGTATCGGCACATGATTGATAACTCTCACCCGAGCGTGGTACACGATGGCCGGTGGGATCCGGGACTGGCCGGTGGTCGGCACCGTCAGCTGCGACTGAGGCGGCACGGTGAAGGTGAGCGGCGAAGAGCTGCCCTGGTCCAGGGTCACGGTGAGCGACACCTGGGCCGGCACGCCAGAGGGGTTGTAGAAGTGGTAACTCTCGTTCGTCCCGGGGCTGGATATGGCATTGGGGAAGTACCACTGCGTAGATAGCTGAGTGGCTCCCAGGGTGACTGCGATGCCGATCCGGCCCGCCACATTGGACTCTTCGATCTCACCCACCACCAGACGCCCTATCCGGGCTTTGACCGTGGTCGCAATTTGAGGCCGGGTCTGGACGTGGTCCCCGAGGTTCACAGCGACGAGCGATCCCGCCGGCACGGATATGCCCTGGAAATCGCCGACGGTGGTCGGGCCTTGATCGGTGCTGAAGGTCAGGTCGGCCACCCCGTCGGTTGGGGTGGGATTGAACAGGGTGATCACGTCGTAGGTGCCGACCAGGGTAGAGCCCGCCCCGAAATACCACTCCTTGGCCGTTCTGGCGGCGCACTTTGATGTCGTGGTCCCGAGCACCCCGGTAAGTTCCTGCTCGACCACCACGCCACCGCCGGCCACATTGACGTCGAAGGCTACGTAGTCGGTCGGCCCAGCTAATTTGGGGGGGGCGAAGTGCACCTGCGACCGGGCCGGGACGCTGACGGCGTCCGAAACACTGCGACCCTTGTTGGGGACTTCCCGGATGGTGGCGGTCGTCGCTGTGGCGCTGGAGTTGGCCAGGATCAACTCTGGCACGGCCAGCCCGCCCGGCCCCGTGCCGCCGGTGCAATACCACACTGACGACAACGCCTGGGGCGGTGCGACGAAGGACGACGGACGGGTGCTGAGCGTTGACCCGGAATTCGGGGACGGACGCCCGGCACGGTCGGCCAATCCGGCTATGACCAGCACCACGATGAGAACGAGGACGACTGGCAAGCGGCGGCCAACATCTCGAGAACCCCCTGATACGGCATGGCTCATGATCTGCGCCGCCATTTCCAGGCAGCCCAGATGGCCAGGAGCCAGACCAGTGTTTCGAGGGACACCTCCGCATACCGGCCAGGGGACCCGTGGTAGCCCAAGGTGGCCAATCCGTGCCCCGGGATGTACACGGAGTGGCCCAAAGCCGAGCGGGGTCTGGGCTTGAAGGCCGTGTTCTTCAAGACGCTGGCCGAAGGATCGCCCGGCGTCAGGCTCAGGTCGGTCTGGCTTACCAGGGCTGGGAGCAAAGCCGGATCGGCCCGGAACGCACGAGCCGCCCCGTCGGACTGGTTCGGACTCAATCGATTGGGCACGACCACCCAGGCCACATCGTAGGCGGCCAACATCGAGCCCAAACGCACGGTCATACCCGACTCGGCCAGAGCCAGATCGGTGGCGATCACCCGGGCCGCTCCGGGGTCGGCCTGGGGCCACTGGGCCGCGGAATCGGGGAACCCGTTGACCGACAAGCCGTAGGCCTGGCCCGGACGCAGCTCCCAGCCCCGCAAGGGAAGGGCACGGGCACTGCCGACCCAAAGGACCCGGTCGGGCGCCGCCCCCAGTGGTCCGGCCAAGGGCGCCAGAGCCTCATTGAATCCCGACCCCGGGGTATTCCACCTCCCCCCCACCGAGTCAGCCAGCACGGGTAGCACGGCCACGGCCAGAGCCACGGCTGCCACGGCAGTGGCGGCCTGTCGCCAGCCAAAGCGGTATCCGGGAAGGTCCAGGTCGAAGGCCCGCACGCCCAAGGCGGCGTTCAGGGCCAGGGCCAGGGCGGCCGGGACCAGAAAGACTCCGGGGGGCAGCGCCGCGCCCAGCCAACCCCTCCCACCAGCCCAGGCGAAGAACCACGAGAACAATGCCATGACCCAGAGCCGGGCAGCCCACTCGAATCGCCAGCGACGACCTATGACCAAAGGCAAGACTGCCGCCAAGACAATGGCCCAGCCCACCGTCCCGTTGCCGAGCGAACCGGTCTGGAACCGCATCAGGGCGCCGAGTCCGGCGGCGTGGGCCGGATTGGTCCCTAAGCCCGCCAGGACCGACCAGTGCGCTCCTGGGGCCACCAGGGACCAGCTCCAGGGCAGGTTGAGGATCCAACCGACAACCACACTGCCCAGGCCAAGTGCGAGAGTGCGAGCCGCCACACCTCCACGCCCGACGAGGGCCGATCCGGCAGCCAGTCCAAGAACCGCCACGGCTAAGGCGACAATCGAAGAGGGGACCAAGGCACCGGCCAGAGCCACCACCAGGCCCCCCGACACCAGACCCTTCCACCGCCAGACCGATTCCCGGTCATTGAGACCCTCAGGGCCGGGTCCCGACAATGACACGATCCTCGACACCAACCAGGGGAAGGCACCGTAGGTAACCAGGGTATCCAGGCGACCTTGGGAGAAGGCGTTGTACGCCAGGGGGACGGCACCATAGGCCACCATTGCCACCCAGGCGGCCCGCCGAGACCCAGTGCGGCTCCCGAGGCGGAAAACGCCCCACAGCCCCAGCGGTACCGATCCCACTATCAACAGCCACCTGACCAGGGCCGTGGAACCGGCCAACACAAATCCGGCCACGCTTACGAGACCGAAGGCCGTGGGGGCTGGCGAGGCCCCCCCCAACCCGGTGGTGCGCCAGGCATTCAAGAATTGGTGCATGAAATCGGATGGCCCGGGAAATGCCGTCATCTCCCCCACACGGGGGATGTGGCCGCCGACCAGGCTACGGGTGCCGAACAGGTAAACCACGACCACGATGGCCACGACCACCTTGGTCCAACGACTGCCCTGGCTCGAGGTGCGACCCGCCTCCCGCCGGTCTTCATCGACCTTTATTCCGGCAGCTAGACGTCGCCGATGCTCGTGGGTGGCAACGCCTGGGCTCGGGGTCGCCCGCCCGGGCGAACCCAAATGGGTGGCCCGGCGGGCCGGCTGGGCCAGGGCCGAGAGTCGGACCAGACCCGCCTTCTGCAGCGCCCGGACTTCGTGATCGGGCAGCAACCGGTAGGCGCGCACTCTGGCCCGGGCCTTTGACAGGTGCGCGGCCCGGGCCAGGTTCCAGCGCCATGCCCCCACTATGGCGGCGCCGGTGGACCGACGCTTGGTGATGACGGCCACGACCAGCTCCAACACATTGACCATGGCCATCTGGGGTACGACCCGGGCGCGATGCCAGCGGTTGTAGTTCTTGAGCACGCACCTCAGCTCGTGGCGCCGGGCCAGCTCCTCGGGACCTTGGGCCACCAGGCCGCGGGGACCGGCCAGGCTGTCGGGCCCGGGCCGGGCTCCCGAGCCAGTGGCCTCGAGGTGACGAACTCGGGCTGCCGGGGCCACCACGACTCGGGCCCCAGCCACCTGGGAGCGCCAGGACAGGTCCAGGTCCTCGCCGTAGAGGACCATCTCCGGATCGAACCCGCCGATGGCCTCGAACAGGTCAGCCCGCACCAAGGTGAGGGCACCGGGGGCGACAAATACGTCCCGGACGGAGTCATGCTGCTCCTGATCCAGTTCACCCCGCTCCACCCGGGGGGCGGGAGCACCCGTCTTGTCGGCGCCCATTCCAACCGCCAGAAGGTGATCGGGGGCGTGCCAGGCCACTAATTTTGGAGCAACGACCCCGGCGTTGGAACGGTAGGCCTCCGCCACCATCATCCTTAGAGCTTCGGGATCGGGCGCCACGTCGTCGTGACAGAACAGATAGTGGCTGGCCCCCTCGACCAGCTTGATGGCTTCGTTGGCACTGGCGCCAAACCCGGCATTGCGGGTGAGGCGGCGTACAAAGGCACGGGGCAGGATGCTGGCGACCCGCTCGGTGGGGTCGTCGTCGCTGAACGCGTCGATCACCAGGACCGACAGGTTGGGGTAGTCCTGAGCCGCCAGAGCAGCCAGGCATTCCTCGAACCAAGGTCCCGGATTACATGTGACAACGACTGCCACCACTGGGGGCGCCTCGGATTCCGATGAGGGCGCCTCGGGCTCTACCAAGGCTTCGAGGCTAACATCGGAGGTCCTATGGCCATCGAACTACCCAGGACCGCCCGCGACGCGCTCTACGTTACAGTGGGAATCGGCGTCCTGGCCTTCCAGCGCGCCCAGGTCGCCAGGCGAGAGTTCGAAAAGACCATTCGCGACAACGTGAGCCGTCTCTTCGACGAAGCCGGGGCCTAAGGCTCATTGTCCGACAAGTTCGACCGTGGGGTCCACTCGGCGATGATCGAGGCGGCTCGCCTCCTTAGAGCCTGCCTGCGCCTGGTTGTGCGCCAAGCCTGGGGCAGGCGCATGGTCGGCCGAGGAGCGCGGGAGCTGACCGAAGCTCTGCGCTCCCAAGGAGTCGAGCCCGATGTCTATGGGGGTTCCTACTTCGGCCTGGGCCGCGACCCCGAGGACCGCATGGGCCGCAGCGGCTACGAGACCTACACCCGGGCCTCGTCCAACGCCCCGGTAAGCGCCTACCTGCTGTGGCGGTTCTTCGGCGAGGCCAACTTCTTGGACCTGGGCTGTGCGCTTGGCTGGGTGGTCGAATGCCTGCGTGAGCTGGGGCTTGAGGCCCGAGGGGTGGACTACAGCGCCTACGCCATTGACCATGCCGCGCCCGGAGCCCAAGGACACGTGGCCCAGGGCGACTTGCTGGCCGGGCTGGACCTCCCCGATGCTTCGATCGACTGCATCAGCATCCTCGAAACCCTCGAACATCTCCCACCCCAGTCCGTCCCCGGAGCCATAGCCGAACTGGCCCGCATCAGCCGGGGTTGGGTATTCGCCACCATTCCCTCATTTGGTCCAAATTCAGGAGGACCTGACGGGTGGCTGGAGGGAAAGGTCAAGCCTGAACGCCTGGCCTACTACGAGGGGCTGGGTCCTGAATATGACGGGCCGGTCGCTCACCAGGACCTGTTCACCGACATCGACGGCTTGCCGGTGGAGGGCCACCTGACCATCGCCTCTTTCGGGTGGTGGGAGCGGCGCTTCGCCGAGGCTGGCTTCGAACGCCGTGAGGCCATGGAACGCAGGATCATGGTCCAGGTAGAACGCTTTGGCTTGGCCGGCGCCTGGAACGTGTATGTACTGGCCAAGGCTGGGGTCGTCCTGCCCGACCAGGGGCTGCCCGGCCCCTACGCCATCGCCGCGTTGGAACGGCGCTGGGGCCTCGAGCCGGTGAAACGCCCGGCCTCAGGTGAGGACGGCGGCTCCCGACCTCCAGTGTCAGCGGTGGCCGAGGAGACTACGGATGGCACCGGTTAGGGAATCGGGCTTGGACGCCCCGGTGGCGCAGGCCGCCTGATTGCGCTGGGCCAGGTAACCCTGGTGGTAATCCTCGGCCCGCCAGAAGCGGGGGGCGGGCAGGATCTCGGTGACAATCGGTCGGTGCAGCTCGCCTTGGTGGGCCGCTTTGGACTCCTCGGCCAGTCGGGCCTGCTCGGGCGAATGGTAAAAGATGACCGATCGATACTGGTCTCCAACGTCGGGGCCCTGGCGATTGAGGGTGGTGGGATCGTGCAGCTTCCAGAATGCCCCCACCAGTTCGCCATAGCTGACCCGGCCCGGATCGAAGGTGAGCTCGACCACCTCTGCGTGACCAGTGGTGTGCGAGCACACCTCGGAATAGGTTGGATTGTCGGCATGGCCTCCGGCATATCCGACGGCAGTGCCATCCACGCCCTCCATGGTGCGGAAGGACTCCTCCACTCCCCAGAAACAGCCCGCCCCGAAAGTGGCCTTCTCGCTGGGCTGGGACGCTGCCTCGGGATGCGGCCCGACAGCCCCGGCAGGCTCGACGCCAACGGCCCCCTCGGGTTCAAGCTGAAGGGCCAGGGAGTTCATGCAGTAGCGCTGGCCGGTGGGCTTCGGGCCGTCGTCGAAAAGGTGACCAAGGTGCGACCCGCACCGGTGACAACGGACCTCGGTACGGCTCATCCCGTGGGACCGATCGGTGACGATCTCGATGGCGTCGGACTGGATCGGCTGATAGAAGCTGGGCCACCCCGACCCTGATTCGAACTTGGTGGCCGCGTCGAACAAGCGGGCCCCACAACCCGCACAGTGGTAGGTGCCGTCGTCGTGACAATCCACATACTGTCCGACCCAGGGGCGTTCGGTTCCGGCCCGACGTAGCACCTCGAAGCGCTCAGGTCCCAGTTGTGCCCGCCATTCCTCGTCGGTCCTGGTTAGGTCCTCGTCGGTCCTGGTTAGGGCGGGCCTTTCTGCCTGGCGTGTGCGATCGTCATCCGATCCCTTGCCGTCCTCGTGGGCCATGTCATCTCCCTCGTTTGTGCCTATTTTGATCTCTCCGCCACAAGTCGGTCCCGGGCAGAGCCGCGCCCACTCCGGGCAGGGCCTCGCCAATTACAACGCCGTTCATGCCCACTATCTTCCCCTGGGGCTCTCCCCGGCCAAATCCTGGCGGGCCGAGGCCAAGACGTCGGACAAAGTGTCGTCGAGGGTGAACACCGGTTGCCATCCGGTGGTGGTGGCCAGCAGGGACGGATCGCCTCTCAGCACTGGCAGATCGCTGGCCCGCACCAGCTCGGGATCGGTCTGCAGCTCCAGGTCGACCCCTGCCAGCTCGATCATCCTACGGGCCAGGTCTCCGATGGAGATGTCACTACCCGAGCACACGTTGTAGACTTGGCCCGCCCCCCCCAACTCGATGACCAGGCGATAGGCCCGCACCACATCCCGCACATCGGTGAAATCCCGTCGGGGGCTGAGATTGCCCACCATGAGGGTCTTCCGTCCGGCCGCTTGGCTCTCCAGGATTCGACTGGCCATCCCGGCCACTGCAAAGCGAGTCGATTGACCGGGGCCCACGTGGTTGAAGGAACGCACCCTCACGACCTCGAGGCCGTGACCCAGGTGGGCCTGCACCCCCAGGTACTCGGCCGCCACCTTGCTGGCGGCATAAGGGGTGGTCGGTGCCAGGGGCTGGGACTCGGTCAGGGGCAGGTCGTGGGGCGCCACTGAGCCGTAGACCTCGGCCGAGCTGACCACCAGCACCCTAGGTCGGGGTTCGATCTGGCGGGCCGCCTCCAGGACGCCCAGAGTGCCCAATGCATTGACCCTGAACACCTCGTGAGGGTCGGACCAGGAGTCCCCGACGTGAGCCAAAGCGGCCAGGTGGTAGACAGCCTCGGGTCGAGCCCGGGACATGGCCGGTGCCAGCAGCGTCGGATCGGTTATGTCGATGCTCTCGTCGGGCGCCTCGACTTCGTCGCCGCAGGCGGACAGATGCTCGGTAAGCCACCGTCCCACGAACCCGTGGCCACCGGTGACGAACGCTCTCATTTCTGTCTTGGCGTCATTGGCATGCGCCGCCTGGGGCCTCTCACGCCACCAAGCTAACTGGACACTAGGGGGAACCGAAAGCAGCCCGGTACGCCCTCAGGTGTCCTTCGGCGCTGGCCCGCCAGGTATGGGCCGCGGCGATGGCCAGCCCCCGCTCCCTGCGGCCCTCCAGCGCCTGGTCGGTGCGCACCGCCATATCCAACGCTCCGGCCAGGGCATCGGTGTCTCCCGGGGCCACCAGCAACGCCGCCCCCTCGGCGATCTCCTCCATGGCCGATCCAGTGGTGGTCACCAGGGGGGCACCGCAGGCCAGCGCCTCCAGTGCCGGCAATCCGAACCCCTCCTCCAGAGAGGGATAAGCCACCGCCGCTGCCCCACGCAACAGTGCGGGGACGCCGGAGTCGGGAACATATCCAAGCGTCTGGACCCGCTCGGGATGGCGGGCGTCGGCCACCGCCCGCGCCACCGCTTCGGCCCCCCAACCCGAACCACCGGCCAACACCAGGCGCAATCCGGGATGGGCCTTGCTCATGCGGTCGAACGCGCTGACCAGGCTGGGGATGTTCTTTCGAGGCTCGAGCGTCCCGACAAATACCACGTACGGGGCATGCACCCCGAGGCCGGCCAGCACCCGGGAGTCGGCTCCGGGCTCAGGCTCTTCGCAATTGAAGCGGGCGTGGTCCACGCCGTGGGGAATGACATACACGGCTGATTTGGGATCGAAGAGGGCGCGCAGGCGCCCGGCCGTTGTCTCACTCACACAGATCAGAGCGTCGGCCTTTGCCGCAGCGACCCGGATGGCCCGCCGGAACAGGACGACCTTGGAACGTTCGTGCCACTCGGGATGATCGAAATAGGTCAGGTCGTGGATGGTCACCACCTCGGGCACCCGGGCCGCTTCGGGCATGGTGTAGTGGGGACCGTGGTGGACGTCGACCCCCAAAGAATCGAGCATCGAGGGCATGCGGGCCTGTTCCCAGGCCAGTCGCAGTGGCCGGGGGGCGGGCACCACGTCGCGCACGATTACCGACGGGATGAGTGAGCGCCAGCGGGCCGCGTCACCCGAGCGGGACACCAACACCAGCTCTATGTCGGGGCGGACCGCCAGGTTGAGCGCCAGTTCTAGGGTGTAGCGCCCGGCGCCGGCCGGGCGGGTGGGTACGGCGCTGACATCGAGGCTGACCCGTAAGACCCCTCCCTGTCCCCGGCCGGTCGCTCGGGGACTTCCCTGGCCTCCCCCTGGGGCCGAGATCGGGCCGGCGCTGTCGTTCGGTTCGGTCCTCAAGCTATGGACTCCCACAGAGCGACGTGACGACGGGCACACGCCTGCCAGGTCAGTAGAGCAGCCCGGTCGGTTCCGGCACGGATCACCTCATCGCGGTCGGGGCCGTCGGTGCACATGGCCACCAGGCCTTCGGCCATGTCGGCCAGGTTCAACGGATCTACAACCCAAGCCGGTCGCTTCGGGCTTGATCCCAGGCCTGTCGCCTCATCGGCCAGGCCGAGACTGGGGACCGGGCTGGCCACGACCCCAGCCCCGGCCGCCATGGCCTCGACCGCCGGCAAACCGAATCCCTCCTCCAGGGGAACATAGGCGACACACTGGGCCCGGCCGTAAAGACCCGACAACACTCCGTCAGCCACCGATCCGACGAGGACCACCCCAGGAGTGCGCTCCGGGGCATCGCCCCAGCCCTTGGGCCCGACCACGACCAGGGGCCAGGGACCGGGGAGGCGCCCTCGGGCCAGCGCATAGGCCTGAAACAGGCGGGACAGGTTCTTGCGAGGTTCCAAGGTCGAAACACTGAGCAGGAAGGGCGTGTCGATACCGTGGCGCTTCAGTAGCTCATCGGTTGCCCCGGCATCGGGCAGGCCCAGGTGATCACATCCTTCGGGGACTACGTGGACCAGGTCAGGCGACGCTCCGGCGGTGCGGACCGAATCGGCCACCTGCGGCGACGGCACGATCAGGAGTCTGGCCCGCTTGAAGGCCCGGTCCAGGGCCGCCTCGTGCCAGCGCACCCCCCGAGCCGAGAACCCATTGGCCGGATTGCGCCACGACAGATCGTGGATGGTTACGCTCAACGGGCCCCTGGCGTTGGGGAAGGCGAGGGAGGTGGAATGGACCACCCCGGCATCGGCGGCCATTGACATCAATCCATGGGCCCACAGGCCGGTCAACACCCGGGCCGGTGCGGCCGAAGGATGATAGGCCACCCCAAAGTCTTCCAGCGGATCGGGCCCGGCCGGGGCCCTGCTGGCGGTCAGGCAGACATTGGGGGCATCGTCTCCCATGGCCGCCAGACCCATCAACAAACCCCTGGTGTAGGTCCCTATCCCGCCCGGCACCGGCCGGCGGAACTGCTGGGCCACCAACGTTACCTTCATCGACCCGGCGCCTTTCTCGACCCCTGGCTCGGGTCACACCGCACCTTCGGTTACCTGCACCCTTCCTCTGGCCCTTCCTCTGTCCCTTCCTCTGGCCCTACTTCTGGCACTTCTTCGCCCTCTGTCAGTCCCCTCCCGGAAGGCATCGGCGTAAAGGCGAGCCAATCCCGCGCCGCACGCCTCCCAGCTGAAGCGCCCGATATGGGCCAGTCCCAAATCAACCAGCCTGGTGCGCTCGCCCTCGTCCCCGATGACCTCCTCCAACGCCCCGGCCAGCGCCTCGGGATCGCCGGGCGGGCACAACCGGGCAGCCGATCCCAGAGTTTCGGGCAGGGCTCCGGCGGTGGTGGCCACCACCGGTACGCCGGATGCCATGGCCTCCAGCGCCGGGAAGCCAAAGCCCTCATACAGGGAGGGGAAAGCGAAAAGCCAGGCGGAATCCAACAGCCATCGGCGCTGGCCGGGCGATACGTAACCCAGGCTCACGATGCGGTCCCGCCACCTGGCCGCCTCCCGGGCCCGTTCGAACGGCTCCAGCAACCATCCGGGCCGGCCGGCCAGTACCAGCACCAAGTCGGGATGAGCCCCGGCCACGGCGTCGAAGGCCTGGATCAGGCCGACCATGTCCTTGCGGGGCTCGATGGTGCCCAGAGCCAGGATGTAGGGGCGTCCGACAAGGGAGGGGACGGGCTCGGGGGGGTCGAGGGCCAAAGCTGGAATCCCATGACTGACGGCCCGGACCCGGTGCGGATCCGCTCCAAGCAGCTCCACCACCTCCTCGGCCACGAACCGGGACGGGGTGTGCACCCAGGCTCCGTCGGCCAAGGCCCTTCTAATCAGCCGCGGGAAGGCCTGAGTGGCATCGTCACACATCTGGGGGAAGCGCACGGTGGTCAGGTCGTGCACGGTGACCACCCGAACGGCCCGGCGGCTTGGAGGGACGACGAAATTGGTTCCGTGCACCACGTCGATCGGCCCGGTCAGCCACTCGATCGGTGGCAGGTTGATCCCCCGCCAGGCCCGATGCAAGGGCTTGGCCGGCATGGCCCGATCGATGACCCTGATGCCCGGGGGTACTTGGGGGGGCAGAGCCTGACGCCTCCTCCAGCTAATGGCAAAAGCGGCCACATCCAACTCGGTCCGACCTGCCAGACCCGTCATGGCCCCAAGACAGAACTCGCCCACACCAGTGCGCAAACCGAGCAAGGGCGTGGCATCCAGGGCTACCCGCAACCTGGGTTGGACTGCCACACCGGGGAGGGCGCCGGGGCCTGGCACCGGAAGAGGACCGGGGGCGCCGGGGCCTGGCGCCGGAAGAGGGCTGGGGGGCACTCCCGGAGCCTTGCACACCTGGAACCCGCACTGAGGACTCCCCACCCACCGATCGCGGTCCCCTCGGATGCCGTAACAGGGTCGTCAGCCCATTATCGTGGCGCGGTGATCGTGACTCTGGCCGGAGGCGTCGGAGCGGCCAGGATGCTCATGGGTCTGTGCGCCGTCATGGACCCGTCCGACATCGTCGCCGTGGTGAACACCGGGGACGACACCGTGATGCATGGACTGCATATCAGCCCCGACCTCGACACCGTCACCTACACCCTGGCGGGATTGAACGACGACGAGCGCGGCTGGGGCCTGGCCGGGGAGACCTGGGGCGCGATGGAGAGCCTCGAGCGCCTGGGCGGTGCGGCGTGGTTCCGCCTCGGCGACCACGACCTGGCCACCCACCTCTTCCGCACGCAACGGCTGTCCGAGGGCGCCACGTTGTCGGAGGTCACGGCGGGCATCACCGCGGCTCTGGGGGTGGGGGTCCGGCTCCTCCCCATGACCGACGGCCCGGTGCGCACGCGCCTGACCCTGGTCGAGGGGCCCGAGATCTCCTTCCAGGAGTACTTCGTGGCCCACCGACACGCCGTGGCCGTGCGCTCGGTGCGGTTCGAGGGCGCCGACAGCTCCACCCCGGCCCCGGGCGTGCTCGACGCCATCGACACGGCAGAGGTCGTCGTGGTGTGCCCGTCCAACCCGATCGTGTCGATCGGTCCGATCCTGGCCGTGCCCGGAGTGGCCGCGGCCTTGGCCGCCCGCCGCGCCGAGGTGGTGGCGGTCTCCCCCATCGTGGCCGGCACCGCCCTCAAGGGGCCGGCCGACCGCCTCATGACCGAGCTCGGCCACGAGGCCACGGTGGTCGGGGTGGCGCGCGCCTACGCCGGGTTCGTCGGCACGCTGGTCATCGACGACGCCGACGGCGCCCTCGCCGACGCCGTGGAGGCGTGCGGGGTGCGCTGTGTCGTGGCCCCCACCGTCATGCACACCCCTGCCCACGCCGCCGAGCTGGCCTCGCTCCTCCTCGACGCCGGCCGTCCGTCGGGCGCGGCGCACGGTGCCCGACGATGACCACCGTCGAACCGCCGCCCGCGCCGGCGCCGGCGCCACCGCCACCGCC
>JBOGIG010000023.1:0-7453 GCA_050742455.1 Acidimicrobiales bacterium | reverse complement strand
CGGCCTGGGGGTCGCCGGCCATGGGGAACAGCCACTCTCTCAGCTTCTTACGTCCCCGATGAGCACGAACCTTGGCCGTGGCCACGCTGATGCCTAGTTCTGCTGCCACCAACTCATGGGGCCAGTCATATATATCGCGCAGCACGACTACGGCCCTGAGCGGGTCGGACAGCCGTCGGAGGGCCCCGACCAGGCGCACCCGATCGTCGTCGGCCGCAGCCATTGCCGCCGGGTCGGCGACTACCCTTTCGTCGCAGCGTGTCATGCAGGCGTCGAGGGTGTCGTTACGTCGCCCTCCCCGGGCCAGGTGGGTGACTGCGCAGTTGGCCGTCACCCGATACATCCAGGTGGCAAACCCTGCCTCCCCCCGGAATCGCTTGATGGACTTGAAGGCCCGCAGATATGCATCCTGGAGAACATCGCAGGCGTCGTCGACGTTCCCGGTCAGTCGATAGGCCAGGGCGTAAGTATCGGCGTAGGTGAGTCGGACCAGGCCGGCAAAGGCGTCAGAATCCCCATTGCGAGCAGCCCCGGTCAGATCGTCCAGGGTGGCCGGAGCAGCCACCCGTGGCGTCAGCGGGTCTCCTTGTGGAGGGTATGGGACCGGTCCCACCGGCAGTACTTCTTCATCTCGATGCGCTCCCGGTCGTTCTGCTTGTTCTTCATCGTGATGTAGTTACGCCTCTTGCACTGTTCGCAGGCCAGCGTCACCTTTACCCGCTTTTCGTTCTTGGCCACTTTTCAATCTCCTTTGTCCAGCCCGAACACCCTGGCGTCAGGGTCCGGGAACAATCTCTCGCAGTAGCGGCGGTCGGACTCGAACCGACGACAACACGATTATGAGCCGTGTGCTCTGACCAACTGAGCTACGCCGCCATGAGCCCCCTGTCGGAATCGAACCGACGACACCAGCCTTACCATGGCTGTGCTCTGCCGACTGAGCTAAGGGGGCGGCTGGTGCTGCTGCCGCATCCCAGATGATATCGGCCGCACGCCCCCGCGGTGGACTCGAGCCCATCCGTTAGCCTGCGACCATGAGGACGAGACCGGCCCAGCTCCAAGACGCCGAGGTCATCCGTGCCATCTACAACGCCGAAGTTTCGGGCTCAGTGTCCACTTTCGACCTGGTTCAGCGAAGCATCCAGGACCAATTGGACTGGCTCATAGAGCACTCAGGCGGCCATCCGGCAATCGTGGCCGAAAACTCCGATGGCGCCGTCGTGGGCTTCGGCTCCTTGTCGCCCTACAAGCAAAGGCCGGCTTACGCCACCACAGTGGAGGACTCGATCTACGTGCACATCGATCACCGGGGCCAAGGAGTGGGTCGCCTGCTCCTCGACGACCTGGTGGCCACGGCTGCCGGCCACGGTTTCCACAGCGTGATAGCCAGGATCGGAGACCACAACTCGGCGTCGGTGGATCTTCACCGCCGGGCCAACTTCGAGCTCGTGGGGGTGGAGAAGGAGGTGGGCCGCAAGTTCGGCCAGTGGCTGGACGTGGTCATCATGCAATTGCGGCTCTGAGTACACCGATTCGTAATCCGGCGGCCTTGGTCAGTCTGGGGGCGGGTTGGGACGGGGCCCATCGGCCGCCCGCCACAGGTACCACGCCGCTACGCTGCGATAGGGCCGGTAAAGCTCCCCCAGTTGCATAAGCTCCACCGGCGAGGGCAATGAATCCAGGCCATGGGCCAGGGCGTAGCCCTTTCTGACCCCCAGATCGGTTACAGGCCAGACATCGAGATAACCCAGGGTGAACAAGCAGAACATCTGGGCCGTCCACGGTCCGATTCCCCGCAACCGGCACAACTGCTCGGTGACCACCTCCTCCCCGACCGGCCCCATGGCCCCCAGGTCAAGGCTTGCGCCTCCCACCGCTTCGGCCAGGCCGAGGAGGGTGGCGGCCTTGCTTCCTGACAGGCCAACCGATCGCAGCTCGTCGTGCCCGGCACGCATGACGGCCTGGGCCGTGATCCGACCGCCGAGGGCCGCCACCAGGCGGGAACCGATGGCCTGGGCCGCGGCCCCGGCAAGTTGCTGGTGGACAACCGAGGTCACCAGGGCTTCGAAGAACACACCAGATTCGCCCTCCTCCACCATGTGGGAGCGATCGGGAAAGTCGATCAGAGGAGCGGGCTTGGGCACGGAGGGCCTCGCCAGCTGGGCCAATCCGAAAGTTGCCACCAACCCGGCCATGGACGGGTCTACCGCCGACAGTTGGTGGCCGGCCTGAATCAGCCTCTTGCGGGCGGCTGACCGGGACGCGGGCAAACGGGTGCCCTTGGGGGGACTAATGGGCTGGCGGATAGCGGGAATGCTCGAAGGCTGCCATGGCCGGTCGACGTCGGTCCAGCGCGGCCCGGATCCAGCGGCCGTCGGGAACAGAGGGCATGAGGACCAGGACCAGGGAGCCGGCGATTACCAGTCCCTGGACCACCTGAGCCAGCTTGTCCAACAGGAAGTGACCCGACGGCAGGCCTACGTAGCATGAGGCGATGGACAGGCCGATGATGAGGGGGTAAAGGCGACCCGATGCCACTGGAACGAGCAGGATCAGGCCCCAGGCCAGATACCAGGACCAGATAACGGGGCTGAAGACAACCACCACCAGCAAGCTGGCCGCCAGGGCCCTGATTGATCCCAACTTGTGGCTGTTGATCAACAAAATGACACAGACCACGGCGGCCAGCCCCAGGCCGGCGGAGCGAGAGAGGGCCAGGAGCGAATCCGGACTGATCCCGAGCCCCAGTCCGTGAACCAGGTTTCCGGCGAACACTCCCAGCGCCGTGAACGGTGATATGAGGTTGCGGACCGTCCCGGGGGTGGACAGGGCAGAAATCCAACCCCAGCCCAGGCCAGTGACACGGGACAGGAAGGCCATCACGCCGGTGGCTAGCAACAGGGAGGTGACCACTGGACGGACCCGCTGCCGCCACGGAAGGTCCTGGCCCATCCAATCCCAGCCGATGTAAACGACAGCCAGCAAGGCGGGGGCCTTGACCGCCCCAGCCAGGGTACAAAGGACGATCCCGGCTATGGGGCGGCCCCGTTTGGCCACGGTCAGGCCGGCCACCATCAATCCGATCATCAACGCGTCGTTGTGGGCTCCCGCCACGAGGTGCAACAAGGTAACCGGATTGAGCACCGCCAGCACGAAAGCCTCGGACGGGTCCCTACCCAGTTGCCGCGCCAGTTTGGGAAGGAAGAAGGCGATGAGTCCGACGCCGAACAGGGCCAGCAGGCGAAGGCCGACGACAGTGGCCAGGACATTATGGGCCGTGACGGTAGCCAGCAACCCGGCCAGTCCCAGGAAAAGAGGTCCGTAGGGCGCGGGGGCATTGCCCCACAGAGGATCCACCGAGTTGACGTAAGGGCTGTTCCCCAGCGTGTCAGGACCGAAATGGTAGGGGCTGATCCCCTGGCTGACCATCTGGCCTTGGGCGGCGTAGCTGTAGACGTCGCGGCTGAAAAGAGGGGGAATGAACAGGAGGGGCAGGACCCAGAGGGCAAACACTCCGGCCAGATGAGAGAGGCGGATGCCGGGATTGTGTCTCACCGTCTGGGCCAGGGTCCACCAGGCCTTGAGCAACAGCAGCATTCCTCCGTACACGCCGATCAGGGCGATGAACGATCCGTGGGTGGGTTGGGCGGTGGGTCCGGGAATGCCGAAGAACCAGGCCCCGGGCGACTTGAGGGCGAACGTGGAATGGGGCTGGGACGCCCCCACGGTTATGGCAACGATTGCGACGAAGCCGGTGATGGCCGGGTTCATCAGCCGCCACGTCAGTGACGCCGGGGCCGAACCGGTGCCGGCGGAGGATCTCCTTGGTATTGAGGTCTGGACCTGACTCATTTCCTGCCTTGAAGTGGTTGAACCCTGTGCCACGCCTACCGGTGCGATAACGGTTATTTCCCGATGCCGCCGATGTCAACCGTAAGGCCGCCGGCCTGTTCCCGGGAGAGAGATCGACGGTATGCGACACCCAGCGTGGCCGACGTGGCACCAGAATTCAATCGCGCCGGACCAAAGTCCGTGCGATGCTGGCGTGACAGATGTCAATGATAGCCAACATCGCGCCATGAGCGACGAGCGAGCTGTGCTGGACCGTAGCGATCCCCTCCCGCTGTGGGCCCAACTGCTGGCCGACCTCCGTCGCCGACTGGCGGCAGGGGCCTTCACGGACCGATTTCCGACCGACAAGGACCTGACCCTTCAGTACGGCGTATCACGCCAGACCGTGCGCGAGGCCGTGCGCAAACTTGACGCCGAAGGGGTGCTGGATCGGCGGCAGGGCTGGGGAACCCGGGTCCGTCCGGCCGAATTCGAGATGCCCTGGGGCAACACCGCCAGCCTGTTCCGAGCCGTGGAGAGCGCCGGGGTGGATCAGGAGTCAGAAGTGTTGGCCCTCCAAGAGGTCCGGGACCAGGAGGCCGCGGTGCAGCTGGGCCTTGGCCATGACGAGCCTCTTGTCCATCTTAGGAGGCGAAGAATGGCCGGGGGCCAACCATTGGCCCTCGACCGGGTCTGGCTTCCGGCCCGGCTGGCTCGCCAGGCCCTGGACGCCGACTTCACCCACACAGGGCTCTACGACGTATTGGCGTCGCATTGCGGCCTCACCGTCGTGTCGACCCGGGAACGGATCGAGCCAGTGGTACCCAATCGGACTGAGGCGGCCCTGTTGGGTCTGGGCCGGGGTCGAGCGGCGTTTGCCCTGGAGCGCTGGAGCCGGACTGGCGACGGGCTGGTCGAATGGCGCCA
The DNA here is from genome assembly GCA_050742455.1 of Acidimicrobiales bacterium. GTDB lineage: Bacteria > Actinomycetota > Acidimicrobiia > Acidimicrobiales > JBOGIG01 > JBOGIG01. The sequence goes on along the minus strand of JBOGIG010000023.1, from coordinate 2,695 downwards.
CAGTCTGATCAGGGGAGATCGTTATCATTTTGTGGCCGAATGGTCAGCCGCCCGGGGCGTGGGTTCCCAACATCCCAAGACCTAGGTGGGATCGACCGCATCGACCCTCGAGGCCACTCGGTCGGATCAGCGGCTCTTGTGGTCCGTGTCGGCCAGCAGGGCCCGGGCGGCCTGGCGACCCGGTGTCCCGGCGATCCCACCGGTGGGGGCGGTGCCCGCTCCCGAGATGTACAGCCCCGATACCGGGGTGCGATGGTCGGACATGGATCTGGTGGGCCGGAAGAATCCCAACTGGTCCAATGACAGATCCAGGTGCATCGGATGGGCACCTACCCACCCCTGCTCTTCCATCTGGTCGGGGGTCCAAGTGGTCATGCCGCTCACGGTGGCGGCGAATCCCGGCGCTCTTTGTTCCATAGTGGCCATCGCTGCTTCGACGAAGCGGCTCTTGGCCAGGGGCCAGCCCCCAACCAGGCGGGCTGGGGCAGCCGGGCAGGCGAGATAGACGGTGTGATGGCCTTTCGGAGCCAGGCCTGAGTCAATGGCCGATGGGGTAAAGGCGTAGAGGGGCAGAGGATCGGGCAGCAGCCCGGCCTGTGCTGTTTCCCACGCCCGACCCAGGTCCTCCAGGCGATCAACATAGCTCTGCAGTCCGTTCCAGTCGCCGGCTCGGGCCCCGGGGTAGGCAGGCAGTCGGTCACAAGCGACATGAATCAGGGCTTGGACCACGTTGCCCCGGCGCAGTCCGGCCAGCTCGGATCGGTGTCGGCTGCTCAGCGCCGGGCGCAGAAGCTGGAGAAGGGCGACGGTGGGATCGATGGCGGTGATGACGGCGGCGGTGTCAATGCGCTCCCCACCCCTGATCTCCACGGAGCGAACCCGAGCGGTGGGGGCGTGGATGGCCTCGACGGGAGCCGAGGTGCGCAGCGTCCCGCCCAGCGACACCAGCCGACGAACCAAGGCGTCGGTGAGGGATTGCGCACCGCCTTGGGCATGCCACTGCCCCGATCGGTGATATGCCGCTTGCCAGAAGGCGAAGAGGCCGCCGCCGGGCGAGGTGGGGCCAACTCCCGCGTGGGCGGCAAATGCCGCCACCGGCCCCCGGGTCAGGTCGGAAACCAGGCGACGCTTCAGCAGCGAGTCGTAGTTGCCCAGGATGTCCCCCGCCGTCCCCAGGCCACCATGGCGCATGACCCTGGTCACGTGGGCCAGCGTGGAGCCAAGACGACCGAGCCCCGATTCTCCCCGAATGGCAGGCATCATGGCCCCGACCAGGGGAAGGGCCTGATCCATGAAGGTCCGGTAGGCCTTGGCCTCGGCCCCATCTTCTTCAGCTATCGAATCCAAGGTGGCCTCGATAGAGCGATGGAACCTGACCCGCCGGCCGTCGCGGTGAACTGCTGTGGAGAACGGGTCCATTTCGGTATACACGAGGCCGGCCCCGGCCAGGTCCAGCTCGTCGGGAATGGCCGTCATGTTGATGATGTTGTGGGCCACCGAGTGAAGGTCGAAGTGGTAGCCCGGCACCCGTTCCTCGGTGCGCGATCCCCCGCCGGGGCGATCCAGTGCCTCGAGAACCAGCACTTCCCGCCCGGCCAGGGCCAGGTAGCAGGCAGCCACCAAGCCGTTGTGGCCGGCCCCGACGACAACTACGTCAGGCACGCAGTCCCACCGGGTTCGTCGGGCACAGCCCTTATCCTGCCCCGTTTTCGCGATCACCCGAACATATTTGTCCGGACAACCGTACCTATGGCTACCCTTGTGGAGTGGCCGGACCGCAAGATCCTCACCTGGGCTTGGGCTGGAGCCGCCTGTGGACCGAATCACCTCGGCCGCATTTTGTCAAAGAGCACCCGAACGCCATCTGGCTGGTGGTGGCCACGGTCTGTATCGGGGCGTTCATGGGCCAGCTCGACGCCAGCATCGTCACCTTGGCCTTTCCCACCTTGGGCCGCGATTTTCAAGCCAGTGTCGGCGATGTTGCCTGGGTCGGCCTGTCATACCTGTTGGTCCTGGTGGCCACGGTGGCCGCCGTTGGTCGAGTGGCCGACATGGTGGGGCGAAAGCTCCTGTACGTCTACGGGTTCATTGTTTTCGTCGTCGGTTCAGGGTTGTGCGGCCTGGCTCCCAATCTGATCTGGCTCGACGTCTTCCGTGCCATTCAAGCCCTGGGCGCCGCCATGCTCCAGGCAAACAGTGTGGCCATCATCGCCGACGCCGTTCCCCGACATCGCCTGGGCCAGGCCATCGGAATCCAGGGGGCGGCCCAGGCCCTCGGCTTGTCGTTGGGGCCTGTCGTGGGTGGGCTCCTCATCGCTCTGGGCGGCTGGCGCCTCATCTTCTTGGTCAATGTTCCTGTTGGTATCGTCGGAACGGTGTTGGGTTGGCTGCTGATCCCTCGCAGCCGCCGACTTCAGACTCGCACGGCATTCGACTGGCCGGGCCTTGTTTTGTTTGTTCCCGCCATTGCCTCGCTGCTGGTAGCCCTCTCTTACGGGAACCAGCTGGGATGGACATCTCCAATTGTCTTGGCCCTGGGCGGTGGTGTGGCCGTCCTGGGCATCCTTTTCCTGCGTCGCCAAGCTCGGGTCCGCCACCCCATGATCGATCTGTCCCTGTTCCGGCGACCGGCATTTGCCACTGGGATCAGCTCGGGTCTGCTTTCCTACCTGGTGCTCTTCGGGACCCTGTTCAT
>JBOGIG010000022.1:0-12076 GCA_050742455.1 Acidimicrobiales bacterium | reverse complement strand
TACGCCACCCGCAAGCTGGAATCGGGGGGGCCTGACCAGTCGGTTCTGACCACAGTGGCGCCGGCCGGCAATGCTCCCCACCTGCCTTCGGGGGCAATACCCCCGGCCATGGCCCAGGCGGGCTAGCCGGTAATCGCCGGGGCGACCGGCAGGGTCACACTCCGGCGGCACTTTGGCATTGGCTTTGGCGCATTCTGCACTTCTCCGCTGTCGCTCGCGGAACATCACGATTGTCGTTTGATCCGAACGGCGCACACCTTGAACTCAGGCATTCGGCTTATGGGGTCGAGAGCGGCAATGGTGATGAGATTGGCGGCTTGGCTGCCATCCCAGTGCAACGGTGCAAAGACGGTGTCGGGACGAATGCCGGCGTCGATGTGAGCTTTGAAACATGCCTTGCCCCGACGGCTTTCCACCTCGACCATGCCGTCGTCGGACAGCATCAGGCTCTTGGCCAGGATCGGGTGCAACTGGAGACGGGGTTCGGGCCTCGCCTGTTGGAGCCGACCCACCCTTCGGGTCTGGGCGCCCGAGTTGTAGTGCTCCCGGTACCGGCCGGTTGTGAAGTACAACGGGTAGTCGGAGTCGGGCGCCTCGGCGGCCGGACGGTAGGCGACAGGCACGAAGCGGGCTCGGCCGTTGGGATGGGCAAACCGTTCGGTGAAGAGTCGTGGGGTGCCCGGATGATCGTTAGTCGGGCAGGGCCAGAACACCCCGTGGGAGCTGTCGATGCGGTCATAAGAGATGCCCGCGTAGTCGGCCCGGCCGCCGGCGCTGGCCGCTCGCAGCTCGGCGAACACCTCTTCCGGCCCGCTGAACCTAAACCCGGCGGCCTGGCCCAGCCGCTCGGCCAACCCGCAGAGCACCTCTATGTCGGTGCGAACGCCCGGCGGCGGACGACAGGCGCCACGGCGACGGATGACCCGCCCCTCGAGGTTGGTCACAGTGCCGTCTTCCTCGGCCCACTGGGCCACAGGCAGGACCACGTGGGCAAGTGCAGTGGTGTCGTTGGCAAAACTGTCGAGCACGGCGAGGCAGTCCAACCGCCCCAGGCGCTCCGCTACCCGGCGGGCGTCGGGGGAGGCCACCGCCAGGTTCGATCCGGCCACGACCAATCCTCGTAATCCTCCGTCGGAGCCGATGCTCTCGATCATGTCCACCGCGCTATTGCCCGCCCCAGGGAGGGTGTCGGGGTGCACGTTCCACACCCTGGCTATCGCCGCTCGGTCGGCCCCGTCGGTAATGGAACGATATCCGGGCAGCTGGTCGGCCTTTTGACCATGCTCCCGACCTCCCTGTCCATTGCCCTGACCGGTAATGCAACCGTACCCGCTGGCCGGGCGGCCCACCTTGCCCATGGCGAGCATCAGGTTGATCAGGGCCAGCACGCTGTCGGTGCCCTTCGACTGCTGTTCGGGACCCCTCCCGCTGAGCAACATGGACGCGGTGGCCCCTGCGATGGCCTCGACGGTTTGGCGTAGGGCCCGCTCCGGTATCCCTGCCACCCGTTGCACTTGCGCGGGTGTCCAGTCACGGACGGAATGGCGGACCTGGTCCCACCCGGTGGTTCGGGCTTCGATGTAGTCGGTGTCGATCAGTCCCTCGGCGACGGCGAGATGGAGCAGTCCATTGGCTACCGCCAGGTCGGAGCCAGGGACAGGTTGGAGATGCAGGTCGGCGATTTGGGCCGTTGCAGTGGACCGCGGGTCGACGACGATCAGCCGCCCGCCACAGGCGCGCTGTCGATCCAACCATTGCATGATCGGTGGCATGGTGTCGGCACAGTTGGAACCCCACAGGACAAGCACGTCCGTTTCGGCAATGTCCGAAACAGGGAAGGGCATGCCCCGGTCAAGCCCGAAAGCCATGTTCTGGGCGGCTGCAGCCGAGGACATGCAGTACCGGCCGTTGTAGTCGATGTTCGCCGTCCCGAGCGCCACCCGAGCGAACTTGCCCAGCAGGTAGGCCTTCTCGTTGGTGAGGGCGCCGCTGCCGAACACTCCGACGGCATCGGCCCCATGCTCGTTGCGCAGGGTGGACAGTCGCCCGGCGAGTTCGTCGAGGGCGGCGTCCCAGGTGGCACCCCGCAGGTGCCCTCCGGCGTCGCGTACCAGCGGCTGGAGGAGCCGGTCGGGATGTGCGAGCAGTTCCACCGAGCTCCAGCCCTTGACGCACATTCGCCCCCGATTGACCGGGAACGTCGGGTCGGCAATCACCTCAAGGCGTTGGTCTCCTCCCGTTGCCGATCCCGGGACCGTCTGAAGCGCCATGCCGCACTGCAACGCGCAGTAGGGACAGTGGGTGGCCGTGGGGGTGGTCGAGATGTCCGAGGCATCGGTGTCCAAGGCATCGGTTGCGGAGACCGTGGGAGCGGTTGGGGTCGCCGAGGCATCGGTGGCCGTGGCATCGGTGACGGCCAACACCTCGACGGTGGCCCCCCAGACCCGCACCGGCCATACCCGCACCCCAGGCGATGTGCCGTCCAGGCAGCGTCCGCTCGCCAAGTCGAAGCGGTGCTTGTGCATGGGTGAGGCCACATAGTCCACGTCGCCCGTCGATCCGAGAATCCCCCGGGCCAGGACGTTGGTCCCCGTTACGGGGTCACGGTTGTCGACGCCGCGTAAGCGGACGCCCGTCGGTTCCTCGACCCGGTCCAGCAGGAACACTGCCACCTGTTCCTCCCCAACCAGGGCGGCAATGCCGCGCCCCGGCTCCAGCTCACCGAGTGAACAAACCCGCACCCACCGGCGCTTCGTCACTTTCGGCTCACGGTCAGGCGCACCCGATCCCATTCGGTGGCCGGGCGGGGTTGCGAGCGTTCCTGTACCACAATGATGTCGGGGTCGGGTCTCTCGGAGTTGACGAAGGTCCGAAATCTTCTCAATCCCACCGGATCCTTCAAGGTTTCGGTCCACTCGCAGCGGTAACCATCGACGTGACGGGCCATGTCCCGGTCCAGCTCTGCCGCCACGCCGAGGGCGTCGTCGAATACGACGGAGCGAAGGTAGGCCACACCGCCATCGAGCCCTTCGAGCCAGGTCGCGGTGCGCTGAAGGCGGTCGGCGGTGCGGATGTAGAACATCAGAACCCGATCGACTGTCCGCAACAACGTGTCCCTGTCAAGGTCCTCGGCGAGCATCTCGGCGTGGCGGGGCCGTGTGCCACCATTACCGCCGACATAAAGGTTCCAGCCTCGTTCGGTGGCGATCACCCCAATGTCCTTGCTCTGGGCCTCGGCGCACTCCCGGGCGCAACCTGACACAGCCATCTTGACCTTGTGAGGGGAGCGCAGGCCCCGGTAGCGCAGCTCCAGGTCGATGGCCAGAGTGGTCGAGTCCTGCACCCCGAAGCGACACCAGTTCGTGCCGACACAGGATTTCACCGTCCGAACGGCCTTGCCGTAGGCGTGGCCGGATTCAAATCCGGCGTCAACGAGTCGGGCCCAGATGGCAGGCAGGGCTTCGACGCGGGCGCCGAGCAGGTCGACGCGTTGACCGCCGGTGATCTTGACGTACAGGCCGAAGTCGCGGGCCACCTCCCCGAGCACTATCAGCTTCGTCGGAGTGATCTCCCCCCCGGGAACCCGTGGCACCACCGAGTAGGTGCCGTCCCGCTGGAGATTGGCGAGGAAGTGGTCATTGGTGTCCTGCAGGGCGGCTCCCTCGCCATCTAGGACGTACCCTCCACCCTGCGATGCCAGGATCGAGGCGATGGTCGGCTTGCAGACTTCGCAGCCCCGCCCGGTTCCATGGCGCGAGACCAACTCGGCGAAGGTGGTGATCTGCTCGACACGGACGATGTCGAACAGTTGGCGACGCGAGTAGGCAAAATGTTCGCACAGTCGATCCGTGACCTCAATGCCACGGTCAATCAGCTCGGCCTGGACAAGCTCTGCCAGCTGGGGTATGCAGCCACCGCAGCCCGTGCCCGCTCCGGTGGCCGCCTTGACGCCGGCCACGTCGGCAGTCCCCGTCGCCGTGATGCAGGCGGCGATGGCATCGCAGATGACGCTCTTGGACACGTTCTCACACGAACAGATCGTCGCCGACCGAGTCAACGACGCAGCCCCGCCTACCGGATCGAAAGCAAAGCCGGAGAGATCGCCAGGGACCAGCAGCCGGGCTGGGGTGGCCGGCGTGGGGGCGTCGCCGCCGGCCATGGCCACCATGGCCTCGAAGCCGGTAGTGTCGCCAACCAGAACACCACCGGCTACCGTGCCGTGCTCATCGATGACCAGGCGCCTGTGGACCATGGCCACGTTATCGGTAAAGGTGATGGTCGCTGCCCCTGAGCCCTGAGCGTGGGCATCCCCAAAACTGGCCACGTCGACGCCCAACAGCTTGAGTTTCGTTGGCGTGTCGCCCCCGGCGAAGACGGCCTCTCCGCCGCAAATGATCTCGGCCACGACCCGGGCCATCTGATAACCCGGCGCGACGAGGCCGTGAATGCGCCCGTTCACCAGTGCGCACTCGCCCACGGCGTAGATCAACGGGTCACCGGTCCGGCAGTGCTCGTCAACAGCGACCCCACCTCGTGGCCCGACCTCAAGTCCACAGTCACGAGCGAGGTCGTCGCGGGGCCGGATCCCGGCGGCGAAGACCACCAGCTCGGTCGTGAGCCGCTCGGTCGCGGCGGGCTCCCCCGAGAGAGCCAGGTTCACTCCGTCCAAGACGCCGTCCGCCCCGACGGAGACGCCGGCCACAGTAGTAGCGGTGTGCACGACGACTCCCAGTGCCTCGATGCGGCGGCGGAGAAGATCGCCACCTGCGGCGTCGACCTGGGCCGGCATCAGATGGGGGGCGTACTCGACCACCTCGGTCGTCAGGCCGCATGATCGCAAGGCGTTGGCGGCCTCCAAACCGAGCAGACCACCGCCGACCACGACGCCGTGCCCGCGCCCGACGGCCCAGGCCCGGATGGCGTCAACATCGTCGATGGTTCGATAGACAAAGCAACCTGGAAGTTCTCGGCCCGGTACGGGCGGGACATAAGGCGTCGATCCTGTGGCCAGCACTACAAGGTCGTAGTCCACGACGCGGCCGGAGTCGACAAGGACCGTGTGCTCCTGGCGGTTGATACCCACGGCGCGCTCACCGGTCAGCAAGGTGATCGCCGGATGCGACTCCAAGTCAAGATCACCCAGAGCCAGGTCAGTGGGTCCTGCTCCTTCGAACAGCCTCGACAGGTGAACCCGGTCGTAGGCAGGTCGACTCTCCTCGCCGATGACCACCACATCCCACGTCCTGGTCGCACCCCGGCGCACCAGGGCTTCGACTACCTTGTTGCCAACCATGCCATGGCCGACCACAACCAGTTTGCGGCGAGGACGGTTCAACTCCATCTCCGTATGATGCCCTGGCCGTGTTTCTTCGCCGTTTCGGACCGGTTAACGCACCGAGAAGCCTGCTCACGGCGTCGAGACCATTCACAAAGCTGATTCAAATGGCGTACTGGATCCCAAGCGTGGATTGATCTCGAACGGCTACCGCTACCGTCCCCGTGACGGATTCAACCTCGAGTCGACAGTCACCTGCCGATTCCCGTGCCGGGAGTGCAGGATGAAGGTGACCGGACCGTCGGTCTTGATCCCGGACAGGTCGATCGGTCGCCGCGGGTCGATTCCCATCTGGTCGAGGTCCACGGTGACTCTAGAAAGGTTCTCGACAGTTCCAGTGATGCCGTTGGAGACCACCGGCTCGCTCAAGGGGGTCACCATGATAGTACAGCTGTTGGCCAACCACCCCGTGGCGACGCGGTCAGGCATGCGGGAGCGCACCACCGCGGGCGAGGCGTTCGACAGCCCGTGGTACTCGACGTAGTCTGCGGTGCCGATATTGGTGAAGAAGCAGTCGAATCTCGTCTCACGGAGGGGGAGCTGATTAGCCTTGGCCAGGTCGGTGAGATCGATCTGGGCCGGGCGGTCATTGTTGGTGATGCTGACGTTTCGCGCCCAGTCGACGCCGGGAAAGACCGAGACCCCGTAAACGGGCTGGCGGGGATCCATATAGTAGGTGACGCGGGCCGGGTGGATACGGGGGGCCGACGTCCATGGTTCAGCCAAGGCGTAGGCCTGGTCGAGCACGTTGAAGTCGTGCCCCCGCGTGTACCAGGTCGTGTTGACGTACTGGTAGCCAAGCGAGTTGAGATGATTGTCCAGTGCGGCATAGCTGGGAAGGTCGGAGTTGAGTTCGATGAACTGCGTGCCATGGGTCATGAACCACGGAGTGTTGCGAAGGTTGACGACCTCGGGTGAGTCGGCCGTGTGGTTGGAGACGGTGAACATCGAGGCCACCAGATCCGGCCATTGCTCGGCGAAAAATGGAGCGCCGAGCCGGCCGCTCATCCCCACCACACGGACGTGGTCGCGGTTGTAGGAGTACCGATTCGTGACGGCCTGGAACGCGTCCCAGTCGGCTACCTGCTCGCCCGGCGCGTCTCCGTAGTTCCAGCCCTCGGTGTGAGCCAGCCCCGATGCGGTGATCCGGTTGTAGGCAGTTGCCAGCTGGCTGACATAGGAGAAGCCCAACGGCGGGTCGTGAAGGTAGGTGACATGGTCGTGATCACCCTCGATGCCGACGAACCAGGCGTTGTGGTTGACGTTAGCTGGATGGAAGAAGTAGTCCAGGGAAGGTGGTGCCGCGCCCCGGCTGCAAGCGGACGGAGGCAGCATGACCGCCAGTGGTTGCACGTGCCAGCGGTAGATGTAGTTCACGTTGTGAAAGTTCGAGACTCCGCCGTTCTGGGTCGGCAACGCCACCAGGCCCTTCTGGGTCGTCGAACCCGGCGAATATGCCGAGAAGGTCTCTTCCTTTGGACCTGACGTGCAAGGGACGGGGACCGTTACAGTGTGCTCCAACTGGTTGGGGCTGACCGTCCAGTCGTCGGAGTCGACGGAGTACTTGTTGAGGACGTTGTCGCGCAGGTCGTTGGCCTGCTTGGTGTCGTCCCACAGTGAATTCGGCTCGTTGTGGTGGAACAACAGCTCGTAGACCCGGGGGAAGATCAGCAGGCTTCCCGGTGACGTGGTTTGGGTGGTCGTCGGCAGGGGCAGCGCCCAGGTCTGGTTGACCGCGTCCCAACGACCGGCCCCGCCGATCAGGCGCCAAGCGCTGCCGCCATCGGGGGCCAAGACGGCTCGCGGCACACGGACGTCGATCGTGTTGGCAGAGAGATTCTCCTGAATAGCCCCACCGATGGCTTGGAGGCTCTGGGTCGCGCCGTTCGCAAAGGTGAGCGCTCCCCCGGTCCCCCACACGGTCAGGAAGCGCTTCCAGCCGGTCGACTGGAGATTGGCCCCGAACGGCCAGTACCCCCCACCAGACTTCTGGGCGGGGTTGGTGTCTATTGCCACCCCGATCACAGTCGAGTCGGGCTTGGGCGTGCCCAATGACGGGTCGCCACCCAAATCGGTGAGTGAGAATCGAAAGTACACGTTGCTGGCGTTGAGCGCGATGCGCGTCTCGGCCACGTTGGCGACGTTCTGGTAGGAGTTGTTGTCACCGAGCGGATCGTTGACCAGGTCCTGGGGGTAGGGCTTGTCGGGCGGGTAGCTGAAGTCGCCCGTGTGACGGAAACGGCCAACATTTCCGCTCGGGGCGAGTCCCACTGGATACAGGAGATCGCCTGGGTACACGTGAGGGCTGGTGATCAGGCTTAGAACGTCAGGGTCCATGGAGTCGAAGCCATCCACGTTGGCGCCGTAGTCGTCGAAGAGGTAGTTCGTCCAGATCGCCTCCCCCCTGTTGACGACCCCGTGACCAGCGTTGTCGCCGGACACCCCGACCCACGTGTGCCACGGTCCGTCCACTCGTTGTGCGTCGGTGGCGGCCCCGGCCGCGGTCGACGCCACGAGCGACGCCGCGCCAGCCGCCACCACCAACCCGGCCAACACCTTTCCTCGGTACGTTCTGGCCATCGTCACCCTCCTAGGGTCGACAACGCGATCTCGGTGACCCGAGGGGCGAGCTGGTGCAGCTTCTCGGTGCCACGAACGCGCAGACAGTCCCTGACGAGTTCCTCTATCCCACCGACCAGCAGCAGGAGGTGGTCATCTGGGGTCTCGGCGATGTCGGGTTCGGCGCGCCGGGCGATCGCTTGCAGGCGACGCCACTGCTGCACCCACCGGTCCAGTACCAAGGCCCGGTGTTCGAGAACGCGTGGCCCCGCCCCCAGCGCCTCTACACTGAACGCCCACGCGGCAGCGGGACGGCTGGCCAGGCCTCCCAGGTACGCCTCGACGGCCAGCCCGGCCCGAGATCGCCAATCAAGATTTGGCTGAGCGTGCACCGCGCCACGAATCTCGTCGAGAAGAAGTTCCATCCCGGCCTGGAAGGCGGCGAGGAAGCACGGCTCGATGCCGGCGAATTGCTCGTAAAACGTGCGTCGCGACACCGCGGCAAGGCCAACCACGTCTCCTACGGTGACCGACGAGTAGCCAATCGCCGCCACCGCTTCGGCGACGCCGTCGAGCAACCGCTGGCGCTGAGAGGCCGCCACTGCCGCCCGGGTGAAATGGCGACGCGCCGGGGGGCGGGCTCTCAGGTCCGGCCCATCGGAAGCTGGCATCACCACGAGTGGTACGATATCATACCAATAAGGTACGTGCTAGTATCTCAGGTTGCGCATCGAGGAAGGGGCGCTATGCGCTTAGTGCGAACAAGACTCATCGCAGCCGTAGTACTGGCGGCGATGGTCGTCGCCCCGGCTGCGGCCCAGGCGACGGGAGCCCCCGAAGTCGCCACCGCGAGCCCCGGCAGCACCTCCACCGGGATCTACGCTCCACTCAACCGGCCGGGACCGCCCCTCGACATCCCAACGGACCAACTGGCCGCCGCGCTGATGTGCACGGCGGGGGTCACCCATGCCCGAAGGGACCCGATCCTGCTGGTGCCGGGGACCGAGCTGGACCCGGACCTGAACTTCTCCTGGAACTACGAGCGCGCCTTCGCCCGAATGGGCTGGCCCTATTGCGCAATTACCCTGCCAGGGCACACGACCGGAGACATCCAAAAGGCCGGCGAGTACATCGTCTATGCCCTGCGCACCATGCACCGCCTCACCGGTCACGCCGGCCGCCACGTGGACATCCTGGGTTACAGCCAGGGCGGCATGCTCCCTCGCTGGGCCCTCCGGTTCTGGCCCGACACCCGCCGCATGGTTGATGCGTTTGTCAGCCTCGATCCATCCAACCACGGCACGCTTGTCGCCGATGTTGGCTGCCCGCTGGGCTGCTCGGCCGCCGACTGGCAGCAGCACAGGTCGGCGCACTTCATCCAGGCGCTCAACAGCGGCGCCGAGACCTTCGCCGGCATCAGCTACACCGTCATATACAGCCGCTCCGACGAGGTCGTGGTCCCAAACTTCGACTCGTCGGGCAGCTCCTCGCTGCACACCGGAGCTGGCCGGATCGCCGACATCGCCGTGCAGGATGTTTGTCCCACCGACATTTCAGAGCACTTTGCCATGGGCAGCTACGACCCAGTGGGGTATGCCCTGGCCGTCGACGCCTTTACCCACGACGGTCCCGCTGACCCCGCCCGGATAGCGCTCACAACTTGCGCAGCGGTCTTCCAGCCTGGGGTTGACCCAGGTACTTTCCTGACCCAATACGTCCTCTACCTGAACGGATCTGGAACCTCGGCATCCATCACAGCCGAACCCCCCCTGGCCACCTATGTGTACGACGCGGCGCCTCAGTGACACGTCCCCTACTTCTTCTGCCTCGGACGCCAACGTCCGAAATCGTTGTGACCTCCCCTACCTGCAGACGGAGGGTGCCGAGGATCAGGTTGAACGCGTCGGGCTCGGTCGGTAGCACCGGTCATCATGACCAATACCGGGGCGACTGGCTGGAGCAAAGCCGCTAGCCGTTCATCGTTCCTGACAGTGTTTCCACTGCACCGGGCGATCCGCACCAGCGACAAGTTACGTCCTCGATGTCCTCACGAAGCACTTCGGTGTCCTCGACCGACAGTTCACCCCCCACGCTGTAATGATAAAACGAGCGGGTGGTGCGACTGACCGTCACGTCAAAACGGGTTAGGTTCCCACAAGAGTTGCAGCGGTATCGGGGCTCTTCCACCCCACCAGGTTACCCCGCCACCAGGGGCTATCCTGCGGACATGGTCCACGCCTTTGTGCTGATCGAAGCCGAGCCGGCTCGGGTCGCCGACCTGGCGGCGGAACTGGTGGAGACGCCGGGCGTGACCGAGGTTTACTCCGTGGCGGGGCAGTTGGCCGACCTGGTGGCCATCGTGAGAGTGCGCCGGCATGACGACCTGGCCGACGTGGTGACCGGGGGAATCGGCCGCCTAACAGGGATTGTGTCGACATCGACCATGGTGGCCTTTCAGGCCTTCTCCAAGCACGATCTCGAATCCATGTGGGATGTCGGTCCGAGGTAGCGTCCGCATCAAGAAGGTGGTGGGACGGGACAAGATGGTGCCGACTCCAAGCCGCTTGCCATCCCGACGATCGGTGCCGCCAACCGATGACCGTCTTGCGCTCCTTGATAGGTGGCGGACCCAAAGCTGAACACGGCCCCGTTGGCGCCGACAAGCCAATACCCCTCAGTAGTGTCGGGATTTGGGAAGGAACATGTGTAGATCTGCTGCGCCGGTGTCACCCCAACAATGGGGGCAGTCAACTTCATGTTGGAAGCAGAACCCTCATACGCTGCTGCGCCGAATGCGTACACCGCGCCATTCGACGTAGTGAGCCAGTAGCCCGAATTGCTTTGGGCCTTTGCCGCGATTGCGACAACATGGCTCCTCACCTTGCCGACTGCTGACCCGTCGTAGACAGCGTCTCCGAAAGCAAAGACCCCCCCGTCGGCTCCCACAAGCCAGTATCCCTGCCCATCGGACGTGGCGGCGATACCCACGATCGGCTGCTGCAGACGGACGCCCGCAGCGGAGCCGTAGTAGCGGGCCCCTCCGAAGGCAAAGACCCCCCCGTCGGCTCCCACAAGCCAGTATCCCCAGCCATTGGGGGTCAGTGCTGATGCTATGCCGACGACTGGAGCATTCAAGTGGCGGCCGGCCATAGACCCGTAGAAGGAAATGCAGGAGCCGAATGCAAAGACGCCCCCATCAGCCCCGGTCAACCAGTAACCGGAGGTTCCAAATGAGGCCGTGCCGCTAACCGGGCCTACAGGAGCCACTCCCTGGCCCGGCAAGGAGCCCCAGTATCGATCCGCACCGAACGCAAATACCCCCCCATCGGCACCGGCCATCGTGTATCCCTGCGAGCCGCCACCTGATTCACAACCACTCGAACCAAGAGTCGACACTGCATTGGCCGTGGTCGCTGCCGATGCGTTAGCTGGTGCTACCGCTGGGACGAACGTTAGAGCCGCCAGTAGCCCGGTAGCCAAGAAAACAACCAACGATGCGCTCAAGTATCTACGGCGTATCATCCTCATCACCTTTCGTGATTGGACCAGCCCTGCGCGACTATGCCACAAGACCAGTGGGTCGCAACGCGACGGGACGACCCCTGGCGGCTCGCATCCGCCTGGCGCCTATCCGTCAGCCCCGGCGAGTCCGGTGGAGACCTCGATGAGGCGGTCCAACACCGATTCGGCCCGACCGTCATCGATCGCCGCTTCGGCCATCACCAGTCCTGCACTCAGATCCTGTACCCGGTCCGCCACGACCAGGCCGGCGGCGGCATTGAGCACGGCGATATCGCGAAATGGGCCCTTGTCCCCGGCCAGGACTCGCCGTATGGCGGCGGCATTGGTCCGGGCATCGCCCCCCCTCAGGTCTTCCGGTGAAGCCCGGGCCAAGCCCAATGCGGCGGGATCAACCTCATACTCTCGAATCTCCACACCCGGCTCTCCCACCCCAGGTCGGTGCCGGTGCTCGGCGATCAGTTCGGTGACCGAGGAGGTGGTGGTGGTGGACAGCTCGTCCAGGCCGTCGTGGCCGTGCACCACCATGGCCCGCAGGGCGCCGTTGGCAGCCAGTACGCCTGCCATCTTTGGAACCATGGCCGGATCGCTTACCCCCACCACCTGAAGCCGGGCCCGGGCCGGATTGGCCAGGGGGCCGAGAAAATTGAACACCGTGGGCAC
>JBOGIG010000021.1:0-35050 GCA_050742455.1 Acidimicrobiales bacterium | reverse complement strand
AGGTGGGCGGGGGGCACCAGGTAATTCCTGGCGCCCACGAACCCGAGCAACCCGGCCAGGGGCCGGATGGGGAAGACGTCGTGTCTGTGAACCACCTTCCACACCTCGGCCAGATGCCGGGCCCCGTCGAGCCCCGGCCTGCCCGCCACCCAGGCGGCGTTGATAGCCCCGACGGACGTGCCTACGAGCAGGTCCGGTGCGATCTCCCGCTCGGCGAGCGCGATCAACATCCCCACCTGCACCGCGCCGAGGCTCCCACCCCCGGAGAGCACGAACGCCGTGGTCATCGCCGCTAGAACGCTTCGCTGGATTCGGGCGGCATCGACAGTGAGGCTGGGACTTCTGCTTGGACGGGTTCCTTCTCATGCTGGCCGGGGAATACGTCAGTCTCGGAGTGATGCCAAACGGGGTGGTCGCCGGCCGTCTCGACGTTGAACCCGTAGTCGAACACCAGCGAACCTCCGTAGGTGGCTCCTATCCCGACGATGATGGCCGCCGCCAGGCTGAGGGCCAGGACCAGGTTGGGCGGCTGGGCCGCCGAGTGGTAGTCGAATAGACGCAGTCCCAGGTCGGACAGGACCACCAAGGTGGCCACGACCATGATCGACGCGTGTGCGTTGATGGTTCGGCGGGCCTGGGTACCGGCTTCGCTGGAGGTCCACCAGTCCACCACTCCGGTGACCACCGCTGCGAGGGACACGAGCAACCCGGCTATCAGCACGAAGGTCGCGGCCTGATAGAACTCGTGACTCCACTTGGTGTGGTCACCAGCGAAGGAGATCACGTCCAGGCCAGCAGCGATGACGTACGCCCCCACCGGCACATCGGTGAAAGGCGGATGCGTCGGCTTGCCTGCGTAGCCTCGAAGCCCCTTGAACTTCCGCCCCTTCATCTTAAGGGTCGGACGGAACGAGAAGTGTCTCACTTTATTGTCCTCCTTGGTTGCTCGTGATCGATACGCTCACCGCTGGCCGCCGATCAGTGAAAAGAACTCGCTGCGGGTGGACGCGTCATCACGTACCCGGCCGGCCAAGGCCGACGTCCTGGTCCTCGACCCGCTGGCACGGACCCCGCGAACCGACATGCAGGCGTGCTCGGCTTCGATCACCACTCCCACACCCCGGGGTTGCAGCGTGGCGACCAGCCAGTCGGCCACCTGCTTGGTCAAGCGTTCCTGCACCTGGAGCCGGCGCGAGAAATGGGTTACCGCCCGGGCCAGCTTGGACAGCCCCACCAGGCGCGCACCGGGAAGGTAGCTGACATGGGCCACGCCGGTGAAGGGAAGCAGATGGTGCTCGCAGAGCGAGGAGAACGCGATGTCGCTCACCACGACCAGCTCGTCGTAGCCCTCGTCGTTGGGGAACGTCGTGACCGTGAACGGCTCGGCATTGAGAAGCTCGGCGTAGGTCCGGGCCACTCTGGCCGGGGTATCGGTCAGGCTCTCGTCGCTACGGTCGAGCCCAAGAGCGTCGAGCAGGTCGCTTACCGCCAGCGTCGCCCGGGCCAGGTCCACGTGGTTAGGGACTGGCTGACGGGCACGGGCCGGTGCTCCACCTGCAATGGTAGTAAAAGTTGGATGCCCCCGAGAGGCCGACTCCACCCCGGCGAGGCCTGTGACGGCGGCCCGCGACCAAGTCTGCCCGACGCCGTGGAACACCTCGACCCCCGAACTGCACGCTTCGTCGTCTGCCCTGAGAGTCATCACCAGCACCCTAGCAGTCTAAACGCTATTTACACAAGTGATTTCTTTTTTAGAAGTCCCAGGGGCGCCCCGGCCACCGCCGCCAGTCCCAAGACTGCCGCAGATGGACACCCGAGTTGTGAGCGAGGGTCATCGTGTGGGTTGTGGCTGATGGCTCATCTGTTCCCGAATCGTTCCAGGTAACCGGCCGCCAGCGACCTCGACTCCGGATCATGCAGGGCCGAAATGAGTGAATCTGCGTCGTTCCAGGCTCGGGCCGTCCCCACCATCGCATCGGTGATGGCGTTGGTGTGTTGCTTGGTGGCTGACAGGGTGAGGGCGGATTTACCTTCGAGTTGGCTGACCAGACTCTCAACCTCCGCGTCCAGATCATCGGCGGGCACGACCCGATTGAGAAATCCGGCGGCCTGCGCCTCGGCGGCACTGAAGGGCCGGCAGGTCATAACGAGCTCCTTGGTGAGAGCCGGCCCGATCTCGCGGACCAGCCGGGGAATCCCTCCCCAGGCCAAAGGGATCCCCAGGTCAACCTCAGGTATGGAAAATCGAGTGTCTGTGGCGGCGATGCGCAAGTCACAAGCCGCGGCCAGGACGAGCGCCCCTCCCACGCAATGGCCGTGCAGCCTTGCCACTGTGACCGCCCGCATCGATTCGACGGCATCGGCCATGCGGCGCCCGGCGTCGGCCGCCTCGCGTCGATCGTCATTGGGGCGAGCGCTCCCTTCGCCGCGGGCAAATGACGCCAGGTCGGCACCGGCGCTGAATGCACGGCCGCGACCGGCCACCACGACCACTTTGACCTCCGGGATGGAGTCGATCAAGCGCGCCGCGTCCCTGAGCTCGATCAGGGTAGTAGTGCTGAGTGGATTCAGCTTGTCCGGCCGGTCCAGGGTGATCGCTCCCCGGGCGCCGGAACAGCTCACCTCTATGGTGGAAAAGTCCATGCCACACGATCCCACACCCATCGACCGGGTCGGGTTGGCTGTCTGTAGGCAGGCCCTTTGGCCACCGACTCTGGCACGGAGCCAACCCCGTCGATTTCGCGCGTCGGGCGAGCGCCTGCCTATGTCGTTGTTAGTAGCTCGGCGTTGTGCTCGCCGATGTGTGGAGCCCGTCGGATGAGTGCCCAGGGAGTGCGGCTGAACTGGTACGGCGCTCCCGGATAGACGATGGTCCGGTCCAACCGGTCGTCTTCGAGTGTCACGGGAAACCCGCGAGCCAAAAAGTGCGGATCCTCCATTACTTCGTCGGGGGTATAGATGATCCCCACCGGGATGCCGCGCTGTTGGCAACCGATGAAGACCTCGTATGCCGCCAGCCGCGACGCGATGAAGGCCACCGCCTCCCGGCCGGCTCCGAAAACCTCGCCCATCATCGGATCCTCGGCAATCTGGGCGATGGAGATGTGCTCGTAGCCGCTGCCCATCTCAAGTAGCACGCTTAGAGGGAACTCTTCCTTCAGTCCCAGCTCTTCCAACCACGCCAGGAGATTGGCGAACTCCTGGGGCCGCCGGGGCGGGACCCCGGTATTGAGCCACCGGCCATCGGAGCACCGGACCTGCGTAGCTTGGGTAGCGCTCTTACTGGCGTGGCGGCCTGTTTGGCGCTGCACGGTCATCTGGGAGGCGAGCCAGGCATACGACGCGGCTTCGGTGGTCACGTTGGCTGCGGCGTTGAGGTTGATATCGATGTGCTGGCCGGGTCCCCCGGCCTCGCGGGCGATCAGGGCCACGAGCAGCGACATCACTGCGAAATGTCCACCAGTATGGAGTGCCTGGTTGCCCTCGCCGCGCACTGGCGGAAGTCTGTGGTCGTCGTAGCCGCAGGACCAGACCGGGCCGCCTGTCGCCAGAAGGGTCAGGTCGGTCGCTGCCTCGTCGTGTCGGGGACCGGACTGGCCGAACGGAGTCACCGACACCATGAGCAGACCAGGCCACCTCTGACGGAGCTGTTGGTAACCCAAGTCAAGCGTATGGAGCCGCCCCGTTGGCTCAGCCTCGAGCACCACCTCGGATCGGCCGACCAGAGCCTCGATTCCACGGCGACCGGCGGGCGTGTCAAGGTCGAGGGTCACGCCCCGCTTGTTCGTGTTGTAGTGCCAGAACCACAAGCTCCCCTCCGGATCGGGCAGGTCGTCGGCGAAGGGGCCGTAGTCGCGCGTGTGATGTCCACCGGGGGGCTCGACCAGTACCACATCGGCTCCCAGATCGGCGAGAAGTTTGCCGGCGTAGGCGCCCCACTCGCTGGCCAGCTCCACGACCCGCACTCCCTCCAGCGGACCCATCAGATCACCCCGTCTTGGCGCAGCCGGGAGATCTCGTCCGAGTCCAACCCCAGGATGTCCCCGAAAACCACATCGTTGTGCTGACCGAGCAGTGGTGCGGCGCTGTGGATCTCCCAGTCGGTCTCAGACAGGTGCACCGGGAGCCCGTCCACCCGCACGCGACCCATGGCCGGATGGTCGACTTCCGGCCACAAACCCCAAACCGCAACGTTGGGGTCGTCGTCAATGCGCTCTTGTGGGCGGGTGACGGCCGCCGCGGGCACGCCTGAAGCCTGGAGGCGGGCCGCCGCATCGAAGCGGTCCTGGGTCTGCGTCCAATCTCCGATGGCTCTGTCCAATTCCTCCTGGCGAGCCACCCGACCCGCCACCGTGGCGAGGTCGGGATCGGTCGAGCAGTCCAATGGGATCACGCCGGTCATCGCCAACCAATCCCGGTCGTCCCGGCAGGCGATGGCCACCCAAGCGTCCTCGCCTGCGGCCGGGTAGATGTTGTGCGGCGCCATCAGCGGGGAGTGGCTGTGGTTGGCGTCGGGCCTGCCTGCCTCGCGTATCCGCCGGCCGTTGATCGACCAGTCCAAGATGGCTGGGCCGTGCAGGGTGGCGCCCGTCTCGGTGCAAGCCAGGTCCACCCACTGCCCCTCCCCGGTCCGTTGGCGGTGGCGGAGAGCAGCCAGGATGGCGATGGCCATCACGTAGGCGCCGGTATGGTCCATGTACGAGTAGCCCCACCCCGCAGGCGGCTGATCGGGTACGCCTGAGGTGAAAGTCAGGCCCGATACCGCCTGCACGATCGGGCCCCACGTCTTGAACTCCCGGTAGGGCCCGGTGTGTCCGAAGCCGGAGTTCGACACGTAGATGATGTCGGGACGCAGTGTGCGCAAGTTCTCGTACCCGAAGCCCAGGCGTTCGAGGACGCCAGCGGCGAAGTTCTCGGTCACGATGTCCGATATCTGGACCAGTTCCCCCAACAGCTCTCGAGCCCGCTCGGTGCGCAGGTTTAGGGTGACGCCCAGCTTGTTGACATTGTGGTTCTGGAATCCGGCACCGAATTCGATGCCGCGCCGTTCGTCGCGAAATGGTGGCGACCCCCTGAGGATGTCCCACTGGCCCTGGCGAACCGGATCCTCGATACGGATCACCTGCGCTCCGAACGCGGCGAGGATGCGGGTCGCCCCGGCCCCGGCGAGCTGACCGGAGAGGTCACAGATCCGGAATCCAGCTAGGGGACCGCTCATGGCTGAGACCGTACCCGCTGCCGAGCCCCGAATGAGGATCCGCCGGTGGCGCCGATCAACGGCCTCGCAGTCCCATGGTGGCGACGAATGCTTTGGCGCCCTGCTGGCCTCGCCCCAGGTCGGTCAGGTCGCGGAGACGGCAGTGGCCTCCAGGGGCTCGTCGGTCGGATCGCACGACGATGAACGGTGGACCACCGGGCGGGAGAACACCATGGCCGAGTCCTCGATCCCACTCAGCTTGAGTGCTCGGTAGTCGTGCAGATAGCTCTGGTGCACCTGCCATGGAAAGCGGGATCCCTGCTTGGGAAAACGGTCGGCCGAGCGTTGGACGTAGCCTGAGGTAAGGCCGAGCAGGGGCTGGGCGGTCACCGCGGCGTCGTGATTGATCGGGGTGCACTGGCCCAGGTCAGCGGTGTGCATGTGATTCAACAGGCGCGTCACGTAGTCGCACGTGAGGTCGCACTTGAGGGTCCACGAGGCGTTGGTGTACCCGATGGCGAGCGCCAGGTTGGGGACCCCTTCGAGCATCATGCCCTTGTAGGTCAAGCGACTCGACAGGTCGACTGCATCGCCATCGACCGAAAGTTCGATTCCCCCGGCGAAGAGCAGGTCCAAGCCGGTGGCGGTGATGACGATGTCTGCTTCCAGCTCGACGCCGGACTCCAATAGCAGCCCGGTCTCGGTGAAGGAGGCGACGAGGTCGGTCACTACCGATGCCTGACCCTCTCGGATGGACCTGAACAGGTCTCCGTTGGGCACCACGCACACACGCTGGTCCCAAGGGTTGTACCGGGGTGTGAAGTGTGTGTCGATGTCGTACCCGGGAGGAAGTCGGTTCTCGGCTTGTTTGCGCAGGATCCATTTGACTAACCCCGGTCGTTGCCGGCTTATCTTGTAGGAAGCCTCGGTGGTCAGGGCCTTGTACCAGCGGACCACCGATCCCGAGATTCTCCGGGGCAGGATCTTGCGTATCAGATTGGCGATCGGATCGACCGCGGGGAGCGACGCGATATAGGTCGGCGACCGTTGCAACATAGTTACGTGGGAGGCCGTCTTGGCCAGGGCCGGGATCAGCGTCACCGCTGTCGCTCCGCTTCCAATCACCACTACCTTGCGGTTGGCGTAGTCCAGGTCGTCGGGCCACGCCTGGGGGTGCACGATCGTTCCCTCGAATCGATCCATGCCCTCGAAGTCGGGCATGTACCCCTGGTCGTAGCGGTAATAGCCACTACAGGAGAAGATGAACCCGCAGGTGAGCTCCAGCGTCTCGCCGCTATCTGTCCGCTCGACGACCACCCGCCAGCGAGCTTCCTCGCTCGACCAGTCGGCGCGCACGATCCGGTGCCCGAAGCGGATGTGGCGATCGATGCCCTCGTCCGCGGCGGTGTCGGTTATGTATTGCAGGATCGAGTCACCGTCGGCGATGGACTTCTGGCCGTCCCAGGGCCGGAACGAGTAGCCGAGAGTGAACATGTCCGAGTCGGACCGGATGCCCGGGTAGCGGAACAGATCCCACGTCCCGCCGATGGCGTCGCGGGCTTCGAATATGGCGTAGGAGGCCCATGGGCAGTGGGCTTGCATGTAGTGCCCGGCGCCGATGCCGGACAGGCCGGCACCGACGATCAGGACGTCCAGGTGTTCTGCGACTTCGGATCTCCTCATGCAGCCGATGAGGCCAGTTTGTCATTGAGGCGGCCTTGTTCTCCGAAGAGCACTGCCCGCCAGTGCTCCACCAAGGCTTCGGTGTCGCTGTCGTCGGGGTGGAAACCCCGGCGGTCGTAGTCCTTCAGTTGGGCCCACACTGCTTTGTCAAGCACGGGAGATGCCTTGAGTTGCCGCCAGCTGCGACGCAGGTTGCCCGGGCGGTAAGCGGCACGGTCCCCAAGGAGGGCCACCGCCATCTGGACCGTCATGAAGACGACGAATCCGATCCGGAGAAACTTCATGGTGTTGACCCGCATCCGCTCCGAACCTCCAACGGCCTGGTAAACGTCGAAGGCCACCGCCTTGTGCTCGGATTCCTCTAGGGCGTGCCAGGTGAACAGGTCCCGCACGGCCGGATGGCCAAATTGGTCGCGGATCTCCTCATTGCGCAGCACTACCTCGGCCAGGGTGGCGGTGAAGTGCTCCAGGGCGGCGGTGACGGCGAGGTTGGACTTGTCCGACAGCAGTCGTTCCCGGAGCTTGAGGAATCGTGCCGTCAGGCGGTCTACGTATTTGGTCGGGTAGCCGAGTTCGGCCAGGCGGAGGTTGAAGTCGCGATGCTCGCGGCCGTGGACCGCTTCTTGCCCCATGAATCCTGCTACCTGGCGCTTGAGGACCGGGTCGGTTATCTGGTCCCGGAACCGTCGCACCGACCGTACGAAGAACTCCTCGCCTTCGGGAAAGACGGCGGAAAGGGCCGCGGTCAGGTGACTGGTGAGCAGGTCCCCGTCACGGGTGAAGTGGCGCGGCACATCATCGAACGCGGGGTCGAAGGTGATGCGGCGGGTTGGGACCTTGCGGGTCTCGGACATGGTTGGAATCTCCTTGAGAGCCGGACTGAAGGTCAGTATAGATGATTTGAGTATTTCTATCAAGTCCTCAATTATGGTATGGTGTGTGCCAATGGTCACTAAGCATCGAGTCCCGAAAGCCAGAACCGTAGGGGAACGGGTCTCCAAGGTCAGAACTGTCGGGGAGAGGGTGAGCCGGGAGCGCGAGCGTGCCTCGCACCGCCGGGCTGCCTCGGCCCTGGGCAAGGGGGAGCAGACCCGCCGCGCCATCCTGGACGCCGCCATAGCCCGTTTCGGACGGGAGGGTTTTAGGGGCACCTCGGTGGCCCGGATCGCTCGGGATGCCTTGGTCGGCGGTACCGTGGCCTACGCCTACTTCCCCAACAAGGAGGCCCTTTTCCTGGCCGCAGTGGACGAGGACGCCGCGGCAGTGATCGAAGCCGGTGTTACCAGCGCTGTGTCCGAAGCCCGCATCGGGTCGTGGCCCCTCACCGTGGTCGGCGGGGTGATGGCCGCATTGGAGTACCATCCCCTGGCCAGGCGATTGCTCGCAGGCCTCGAACCCGAGGCCACGGTGAGGGTACTGGAGATTCCCGCCCTGGCCGAGTTGCGCAAGGCCTGCGCCGAGAGGCTGCGAGTGGAACAGGCCGCCGGCACTGTTCGCGCCGACATCGACGCATTTGCCATGGGAAACGGCATCGTGGCCATCATGCTTTCGCTACTGATGTCGGTGGTCCAGCTCGGAGGTTCCACAGCGGCCGAGTACGGCGAGGACGTGTCCGCCGTCCTCGAGGCGGCCGTACACGTTCCCGCTCAGTAGCAGCCACCGCGTTTTTTCATCACTCGGGCCAGGCGCTGGACTCCCTGATCCAGCTCGCCCACGTCGGCCACGGCTGCGAACGACAGGCGCAGGAAGGGGGCCGGTGGTTCGGCAGGATAATAGGGCCGGCCGGGGCTGACGAGCACCCCGGCGGCGCGGGCCCGCCCGGCCAGGTCCACTTCGTCGGTCCGGTCGGCGAGGGGCAGCCAAACGTGCAGGCCACCTCGGGGCGTCTTGGGGGGTGGCGACTCGGGCAGGTGGTGGGACAGGGCGCCCAGGAGGGCCTGGCGCCGCTCGGCCAGGGAGGCCCCCAGTCGGGCCAGGTGGGTGCCCCAGGCCGGGGCGCTCACCAGCTCGAGAGCGGCTTCTTGGAGCATGCGGGGCACGAAGAAGTCATCTACCAGGCGCAGTGCTGAGATGCGTTGGCCGACCGGGCCTCGGGCGACTATTGCTCCCACCCGCAGGTTGGGCGACACCGGTTTGGTCAGAGAGGAGATGTAAACGACCCGCCCGTCTTGGTCGTCGACCACCAGAGCCGGCGGTGCCGGTTTATCGTGATTCAGGGCGCGGGCATAGTCGTCTTCAACCACGAAGGCCCCGGCGGTGGCGGCAACCTCCAGCACCTCCCGTCGCCGATGCCTCGCCAGCACCGCCCCGGTCGGGTTCTGGAAGGTGGGTTGGCAGTAAAACAGCCGGGCGCCGGTGGTGCCGAAGGCTTCGGCCAGGCGGGCCGGCTGTACACCGTCGTCGTCGATGGGGACCGGTACGGGGCGAAGGCCGGCGGCCCGAGCCACGGTGATCGCCCCGATGTAGGTGGGAGACTCCATCAGCACCGGTGACCCCGGCGGAGCTATCGCCCGAAATGCCGCCGACAAGGAGGCCTGGGCGCCCGAGGTCACCAGCACATCGGCGGCGGAGATGGCGGGTCCCACCGACCGGGCGAACCAGGTCCGCAGGGCGCTTAGCCCGAGGGGTGGAGGGCGATCGGAGACGTCTGGTCGTCGAGACGCCCGAGCCAGGGCGCTGGCGAGGGCCCGGTTGGGTAACAAAGAGGGGTGGGGGTAGCCGCTGCCGAGCGGGATGGCCCCCGGCGGTACCGCTTCGAGGAGGAACTCCATGCTCGAGGCGTCGATGGTTCGTGCGCCCAGCGCCATGCTCTGCCATGACAGGTCCCTTGGAGGGCTCGGCCGGGGTGGCCGGTCGGCCACGTAGGAGCCGCTCCCGGGACGAGTTATGACCAACCCCTCGGCGGCCAGGGCAGCCAGAGCGCGGGAAACCGTCACCGGACTGACGGCCATCTCGGCCACCAGGCTACGGGTGGACGCCAACTGCTCTCCGGCCGCCATGTTCTCGATCTGTTGCCTGAGCGCCTGCACCACCTGGTCGCCACTGGTACTGTAAACCATGGAGGAACATAGTAGCGCTACTATCCAATGCCGGATAGCGGTACAGGACCCGAAGTCCGGACCGGCCCGGGGCTTGGGATGGGCGGCCCTTGGGGTGCTGGCGTTCTCGTTCACCTTCCCGGCCACTGTCCTGGCCGAGCGGGTCTTTGACCCGACCGTCGTCGGGGCCGGTCGCTCGGTGATCGCAGCCGTGCTGGCGGTGGTGGCCCTGCGAGTGGGCAGGGTTCCGTGGCCGGCCCGGCGCCACCTGCCCGGTCTGCTCGCCGTGGCCGGGGGTTGCGGCATCGGCTTTGGGCTCTTATCCGCCCTGGCTCTGCATCGAGTGACATCGAGCCATGCCGCGGTCGTGGTCGGATTGCTACCGGCCGCCACCGCGGCAGTTGCCGTGTGGAGAGGTGGCGATCGACCGGGTCGGCGGTTTTGGCTGGGCTCCGCCGTCGGTACCCTGACGGTTATCGGCTACGCCTTGGCCCGAGGGGCCGGATCGTTGCAGGCGGCCGACCTGTTGATGCTCGCCGCCTTGGGCATCGGAGCGGTCGGATACGCCTCGGGAGGGCGCCTGGCCCGATCGATGCCGGGGTGGCAGGTCGTGGCCTGGGGAGTGGTGCTGGCCTTACCGGTATCGCTCCCCGTCGCTACCGTCGCCTACCTCCACCACCCGCCGACCCACCTGACCGCCTCGTCGATGACCGGACTCGCCTACGTCGGGGTGGTTTCGATGTTCGTGGGCTTCATTCCCTGGTATCGGGGTATGGCCCAGGCCGGAGTGGCGCGAGCCAGCCAGCTACAACTGGGCCAACCTCTCTTGACGATTGCCTGGTCCGCTCCGCTGCTCGGTGACCATTTCGATCCGGCCAGCCTGGCTGTGGCCGGGGTCGTGGCCGGCTGCGTCCTGGTCACCCAGAGGACCCGATCGCCCCGATCGGTGGCCAGTAAACGGGGTCAGGACGCGAGTTCGTCCACTATGAACAGGATCTGCTCGGCGACGGTCGCGGGTTCGGAGTAGGGCACCATGTGTCCTGACGCCTTGGCCCAGACGTGACGACCCTGCGCCAGGCCGCCGGCCCGGCGCTGATGTGCGGCCACCAACGAAGCGCGAGCCGCTGAGCCAAACCGCGTAGTTCGTCCCCCGGAAATGATCGTTACCGGCCGGGTCCCGAGCTCGGGCGGGTGGCGCCGCAAGTCTTGTAGGTCCGAAACCACAGATTGAAACTCGGCCCGGAAGGCCCGGGCGGACTGGGGCGAGCCGTCCTGGCGAATTAGATCGTGGCGTGCCGGTTCGGGCAGATTGGCTCCGAGACGGCCCAGACCCCAGCGCAGGATCCCCAGATGGGCGGCAAGGGGCAATAGAAAGGCCATCGCCCGCTGGGGCGCGATCGCCCAGCGCGAGTAATACACCTCGCAATCCTCGTCGGCCGGATCGACCAGGACAAGTCCGACCACGGAGTCGTTGGTGGCGGCGACCTGGCGGACAATCGGAGCGCCCCAGCTGTGCCCCACCAGGATGTAGGTCGTCCCATCGAGGTGGTTCAACAGGGCCCGCAGGTCTCCGGCGGCCCGGTCGAGGGTGCGGGGAAGCGGATCGGGATCGCTCGCTCCCAGCCCGGCGCGATCGTAGGACACGGCCCGGAGGCGGGGAGTGATGGCGGCCTGCACTGCGGCCCAGCATGACCGGGAGGCGCCCAAGCCCGACTCGAACACCACGGTCGGGTCCCCGTCTCCGTCGACCGCGTAGTTCAGGCGTCGCCCGTCGTCTAGCTGAGCATGGTGATTGGTGATCAAGGTCTAGTGGCGGCGGGCGAAGTACTTCTTGTAGTTCTCGGCCGACTGTGCCAGGTCGGGACGGGCGTCGAGGATGGGCTGCATCTTCTTCCACGCCTCCATCCGCTTGGCAGGAAAGTATTCGGTCGGCCAGTTGCCCTCGTGTGGGCGGTACTCCTTCAGCAACCGCCGGGCAACGGTTGCCTTGTGCACCTCGTCGACGCCGTCGGCGATACCCATGGTCGGGGCCGATGCGTACATGGCCTGGATGGGGGTGAGGTCTGTGGTGCCGAGCGACCCGAGGATGTGCAGGGCGTTAAAGGACACGTCGCGCAGCACCTTGGCCATGGTGTATTTCACTGCGGCGATGTCGGTGCGCGCCTCCTGGGTGGAGGTGTTGTCGATCTTCCAGGCGGTTTCGAGAACGAAGAGGCGCAGCATGCGGATCTGGGCATAGGAGTCGGCGATCTTCTCCTGCACCATCTGGTGCTCGCCGATGATCTTGCCGTGGCTCTGGCGCGAAAGGGCCCGCTCGCACATCATGTCGAAGGCCAGCTTGCACTGGGCGATGGTGCGCATCGCATGGTGGATGCGGCCCCCACCGAGCCGGCGCTGCGCCAGCACCTTGGCGCCGTCCTCGGGGCCGAGGAGGTGGTCCAGCGGCACCCGGACGTCGTTGTAGATGATGTGATTGTGATTGCGGGGCTCCGGCAGTATTTCGACTCCGGGAGTGTCGCGCGGCACGACGAACATCCCATTGGTGCACATGACGAAGAGGATGTCAGCCACCCGGCCGGCGCTGGTGAACCACTTCTCGCCCGTGATCACCCACTCCTCGCCGTCGCGGATTGCGTGGGTCTTGAAGAGATTGGGGTCGCTGCCCCCCTGTGGCTCGGTCATCGAATAGGCGGAGAAGATCTCTTGGTTGAGAAGCGGCTTCAGCCACCGCTCCTTTTGCTCTTCGGTGCCGTAGGCGGCGAGCATCTCCATGTTCCCGGTGTCGGGCGCCGCGGCGCCGAACATCTGGGGGGCCGAAGGGTATCGGCCGATGATCTCGTTGAGCAGGCCCAGCTTCAGCTGGCCAAGCCCTGGGCCACCCAGCTCTTCGTCGAGGAAAAGCGCCCACAACCCCTGGTCCTTGACCTTTTGCTGCAGCTCTCGTACGTAGCTTTTCAGAACCGGATCGGGCGATCGCACGGCGTAGGGAAAGACGTACTCCAGTGGCTCCACCTCTTCACGACAGAAGCGCTCGACCCAGTCCAGCTTCTCCTGGAACGCGGGCTCGGTGGAAAAGTCCCATGCCATCTCGCGAGTCAATCAACGCGCTTGTATTGATGTCAACCCCGACAGACCGCACCAGGCGTCGCTCGCTCGGATCGGGGTCAGTGCGTGCGATAGCTGATCCTCTAGCCGATCGACGACCGGGATACCGCTACAGGTCGAGATGGAGCCTCAGTGCTTCGTCGATGTCAACCATGATCGACGCCGGGATCTGGCCAAGAGTGGGTCCGATTCGCTCGACCGCCACGGATCGAACCTGCTCACATTGGGCCTTGGAGTCGACTCGAAGGCCGGACTTGTCTGCCGCCACCAGCACCTGGAACGGGAAGATCCTGGTGATATTGCTCGTCAGAGGCACAACGGTTACAACTCCGCGTCCGAGACGGCGGGCGACGGTGTTGGCCCGGTCATTGCTGACCAATACGGCCGGGCGTCGATTGCTAGCCTCGCTGCCCCGTCCAGTATCAAGGTCGACAAGGAGAACCTCGCCCCGGGGCATCAAGCCAGGCCGTCGCCAGCTGTAGTCTCCCAAACCTCGCGTTCGCCTGATTGGTCCCACTCGTCCCAAGCGGCTGCGTAGTCCTCTTCGAGCCCCGACCGGCGTAGCAGTCGGACGGCCTGATGGATGGCGGCCGAGCGCGATCGGAGCCCTACCTTGCGAGCATGATCGTCGAGTATGGCGAGGTCCTCATCGGGAAGGCTAACGCTCAGCTTCATAGGCGAATCCTACCCCAGTAACACCTCTAATGCTACTGCCCCGCCTCGACGAAGCGCCTCGGAGTCACCTGTCACTAGGCGGTGATGACGCCCGCATCTCCCTGCAGGCCCAACTCGGCGATGCTGATCTCGCGCATCTCTACCTTGCGGATCTTCCCGGTCACCGTCATGGGGAAATCCTCGGTCACTCGCACGTAACGGGGGATCTTGTGGTGGGCGATCCTTCCCGCACAGAAGGTGCGGATGGCATCGGAGTCGAGTGCCGCGGCGCCCGGTTTCATCTTGACCCATGCCATCAGTTCCTCGCCGTAGCGCTGGTCGGGCACACCGATCACCTGCACGTCGGCGATGTCGGGATGGCTATAGAGGAACTCCTCGACCTCTCGGGGGTAGATGTTTTCACCACCGCGGATCACCAGGTCCTTGATGCGCCCAACGATGTTGAAGTAGCCATCGGCGTCCATCGTGGCGAGGTCACCCGTGTGCATCCACCTGGACTCGTCGATCGCCTCGGCTGTCCTGTCCGCCTCGTTCCAATAGCCGAGCATCACCGAGTATCCCCGGGTGCACAGCTCGCCTGCCTGGCCGGGGGCCAGGACCAATCCCGTAGCGGGGTCGATGATCTTGACCTCCACGTGGGGCATGACCTTGCCGACCGTGGATGTGCGTCGCACCAGGTCGTCCCCGGCGCGGGTCTGGGTCGACACAGGCGAGGTCTCGGTCATGCCGTAGCAGATGGCTACCTCGGTCATGTTCATCTCGGCTATTACCCGCTTCATCACCTCGACGGGGCACGGAGACCCGGCCATGATCCCCGTCCGCAGCGAAGTCAAGTCGTAGCTCGAGAAGCCTTCTGTCGCCAGCTCCGCGATGAACATCGTCGGCACTCCGTAAAGCGACGTGCAGCGCTCGGCTGCCACCGCATCCAGGGTCGCGACCGGGTCGAAGAGGGGAGCGGGGATGACGATGGTTGCCCCGTGGGTGGTGCAGGCCAGGTTGCCGAGCACCATGCCGAAGCAGTGGTAAAAGGGCACTGGAATACACACCCGGTCCGCCTCGCTGTAGCCGAGGAGCCGACCGATGAACAGGCCGTTGTTGAGGATGTTGTGGTGGGAGAGGGTGGCCCCCTTGGGGAACCCCGTGGTCCCCGAGGTGTACTGGATGTTGATCGGATCGTCGAAGGCCATGCCCTGTGAAGCGGCGGCGATGTCGGTGGGACCGAGCGAAGACGCCGCGTCCATCAGGTCATCCCAGGTGGAGTCTCCGATGTACACGACGTGGCGGAGGGAGCCGAGGCGCGGGGCCACCTCCTCGACCATCGAGCGGTAGTCACTGGTCTTGAAGGTGGTCGCACTGACGAGGGTGGTGATGCCCGACTGGCGCAATACGAACTCGAGCTCGGACGTGCGGTAGGCGGGGTTGATGTTGACCAGGATTGCGCCCATCAGAGCGGTGCCGTATTGGAGGGCTACCCACTCGGCGCAATTGGGCGACCAGATCCCGACCCGGTCCCCCTTCTTGACCCCTTGGGCCACAAGTCCGGCCGCGACCTGGCGTGACCAGTCGGCCAGCTCGGAGTAGGTCCAGCGCCGGCCGGTGGTCCGCTCGACCAGGGCCTCGTGGTCGGGGAGACGCTGGGCGGTGGCGACCAGGTCCTCTCCTATGGTCCTTCCGACGAGCGGGGTGTCTGAAGTGCCGCTCGCATACGACGACGTGAGCTTCATGGCATCGAAGGTAGTACCTGGGCCCGCACCGTGGCGGTGGTGGTCCCGGGCCAGGTTTTCCCCTGAGCGATGATCGGTTGTTACCTTTGGCGCAATCGATGCGCCGAGCCGAGGGAAGGTATTTTCTGATGCCAGACGAGTTACCGGCCACAACCTTGCAGCTACGATCGTTGGTCAGATCCGACGGGACTCTCCAACTGACCCTGGACGAAGTGCCGGTGCCCCAGCCCGGTGAGGGGGAGGTGGTCATCCGGGTCGAAGCAGCCCCGATCAATCCCTCGGACCTGGGACTGCTGCTCGCCGGTGCGGACATGGGGTCGGCCATCTCCGAGGGCTCACCTGACCGGCCGATGGTCACCGCTGCGATGTCCGAGCCTTTGATGCGCCTGGTCCGGGGGCGTGTGGGCACGCCCATGCCCGTTGGCAACGAAGGGGCCGGAACGGTAGTTGTCGCCGGTTCGTCGGCCCGGGCACAGGCTCTCTTGGGTCGCACTGTGGCCGTGGCAGCGGGCGCCATGTACTCCCAGTACCGTTGTGTCCCGGTAGCCACATGCCTCGAGATTCCCGACGGGATCAGGCCAGCCGAAGCGGCGTCATCATTCGTGAACCCGCTCACCGCGCTCGGCATGATCGAGACCATGCGTCTGGAGCACCACACCGGCTTGGTGCACACCGCGGCGGCGTCGAACCTCGGCCAGATGTTGAACCGTCTGTGTCTGGAGGAAAAGATCCCGCTGGTGAGCATCGTTCGCCGCCAGGAACAGGAGGATCTCCTTCGAGCGGGAGGCGCCACCCACGTGTGCATTTCGGCCGCGCCAAACTTCACGGGCGATCTAATCGCGGCCTTGACCGAGACGTCGGCCACCCTGGCTTTTGATGCTGTTGGTGGCGGCAAGCTGGCCGGCCAGATCCTGACTTGCATGGAGGTGGCCGCCGGCTCCGGCGAGTCCTACAGCCGATACGGGTCGTCGGTGCACAAGCAGGTCTATATATACGGAGGTCTCGACCGGAGCCCGACCGAGCTCGGCCGCAGCTTCGGCATGGCCTGGGGCGTCGGTGGATGGCTCCTCACCCCTTTCCTGGCCAGGATCGGTCCGGAGGCCACGGATCGCCTACGGCGCCGGGTGGCTGAAGGGTTGAGGACGACGTTCTCCAGCTCATACACCGACACCGTGTCCCTGGCCGAGGCTTTGCGACTGGACACCATCGCCGGGTACGCCCGCCAGGCGACGGGGTCCAAGTACCTCATCACCCCGAATTCCTGACCGTCCCGACTGTCCTGGCGCCCTGGCCGTCCTGGCGCCTGGCCGTCCCGGTGTTCCTCAGCGCCTCGTCTGTCGAAGGGGCTCGGGAGTCCACTCGGGCCATATGGGAACCCGGGTCGGCGAACCGTGCTCGAAGGTGGCCACAATACGAAATGGCACTTTGGCCCGGCTGTTGTCGTACACGGTGGCGTGGTCGACCACGCCGATGGCCTCGGCCACCAGCGGCCACAGCTTGTGGTAACGCTGGCGGACCTTGTCCTCGGGCACGGAGTGGCCTCCGACATGGATCCGGTTGTTGACTCGGGCCACGGCCAGTTGCTCGGGGACCATCAACACATGGAACCAGACCGAGTATCCGGCAGCGATGGCCAGGCGGAGGAGTTCCAGCTTTGATGCGTGCGAGAACACGGTCTCGGTGACAAACGAGCGCCGATGCTCGATCAGCGCCGTGCGGCGTTCGGCCGCCTCGCCGGCCGCTTCGTAGGACCGCCCTGAGGGGTCCTCGGGCCATCGCTCGGCGGCGATTATGTCGGCATTGACGAACTCCAAGTGGGTGGCCGGCCCGATGACTATTTCGTACAGGGTGGTCTTGCCTGCGCCATTCGGTCCCGCCAGCAGGTGCAGGACCGGGTCTCCCATTATCCGCCGGAGGGGGACCGTGCCGTGCGTCGGGGGGCGGTGCCGCGCTTCGAGGACTTTGCCGCCGGGCGGTCGAGCTCCACGACTTCACCATGGTCGTCATGCCGGACGACTTCACCATGGCCGTCGAGCTCCACCCATCTTCGGCCGGCAGTGCTGAACTGGTCGGCGAGATCGAGCTCCTGGCGGTAGGTGGCCATCCGCTCGGCCCACTCGGCCCGGACGACGGCCTGTTCCTTCGGGTCCAGCCCGTCGTAGGACCGACGCCCAGCCAGCACCTGGGCGATTTCGCGGTGGCTGATGCCGGCTGATGCCTGGATCTCCCGGCCGATGCGCGCCCAGTGGGCAAGCTGTTGGGAGGCGCTGCGGCTCTGAGCCTCTCCGGCCAGCTTGGCCGAGGCATACAGTTCATCTTCGATGCGGGTGGGGGACGTAGTCGTCATGGGCACCTCCGAACCACTGAACCAGCTTCCCACTCACTGTAGCACTCTGCAACATCTCATGTCTGAACGGCGCTGTCGAGAGGGTGGCCTGGCCGGGAGGCGCCAGATGAAATACGAACGTATGTTCGATACACTCCGAGGATGGAGGCAACAGCCCGGGTCCAGGTGACAACCCGCTCCGAGCAGGTGCGGGCCGGCTCGGGGACGGTCCCGGCCCGGATCAGGAGGCTCCCGGTTGACCCGGCGCTGGCCGGTCTCTTTCCGGATCAGGCCCTCCAGGGGGGCAGTGTCGTGGGTCTTGCCGGGTCAGGCGGGTCGGTCGCTGTCCTGTCGGCCCTCCTGGCTCCGGTCATGGCCCAGGGTGCCTGGGTGGCCGGGGTGGGCCTTCCCGATCTGGGGTTGGAGGCCGCGGCCGCAATGGGAGTGTGCCTCGACCGCCTGGTGCTGGTTCCCGATCCCGGTCCTCGTCGGACCGAGGTCGTCGGCGCCCTCCTCGACGCTGTGGATATTGTCGTGGTCAGTCCCGCGCCACGCTGGCGTGGATCCGATGCCCGGCTTCTGGCTGCCCGGGTCCGTCAGCGCCACGGTCTGCTCGTGGTGGTCGAGCCCTTCTCGCCGGATCACCCCCGGAGTAGGCAACTATGGCCAGAGTCGGTCGACCTGAGCCTGGAGACCATCTCATCGACTTGGCATGGCCTGGATGGCGGTGACGGCGCCCTGTGTCGCCGGGAGGTGACGATCCGGTCGTTTGGCCGGCGCGGTGGTCCCCGGGAAAGGACGGCACGGGTTTGGCTGCCCGACGTTGACGGGTCCATCGCCTCCGCCCAGGACCGGACCGGATCGACCACCGGATCGACCACCGGATCGAGCACCGGAGCAGAGCCGGCCCACGGCGCTCGGGTGGGATAGATCCTCGTGCGTACGTTGGTTCTGTGGTGTCCGGACTGGCCGGTGACGGCAGGCGGATTTGGTCCGGTAGATCCGGTGGCGGTGCTGGACGGGGGCCGGGTGATAGCGGCGTCGGCTGCGGCCCGGGCTGCAGGCGTTGGGGTCGGATTGCGCCGTAGGGAAGCCGAGAGCCTTTGTCCGGGGCTTGTCATCCTCGCTCGGGATCGCTCCCAAGAAGCGCGGTTGTTCGGATCGGTGGTGGACGCCGTGGCGACTCTTGTTCCGCTGGTGGAGGTGACCCGACCCGGTCTGTTGGCTCTGGCCTGTCGCGGCCCGGCCCGCTACTTCGGGGGAGAGGAGTCCTTCAGCCAACTGGTGGCGGCCGGGGCCCAGGCCGCCCTACCGAGCTCCAACCCCCAGCCCCCCAATAGCCCCCAGCCCCCCAATAGCCCCCGGTGCATGGTGGGCGTGGCCGACGGACGTTTCGCTGCCACCTTCGCCGCCCGGCGGGGTGTGATCGTACCTCCGGGCCACAACGCCGGATTCCTCGCCCCCTGGCCTGTTTCGGCAATCGATCGTCCCGATCTGGCCGACCTCCTGGTCCGGCTCGGCGTCGTCACTCTCGGCGACTTTGCCCGATTGGGCCAACCAGCGGTGCAGGCCCGTTTCGGGGTCGATGCCGGCCGCCTGTGTGCCCTGGCCCGGGGTGTGGACGACGAGGTGCTGCACGCCCAAGCGCCACAAGAGGAGATGGCAGCCTCGGTGGAGTTTGACCCACCGGCCGATCGGGCCGATAGGGCGGCATTCGTGGGCCGATCCTTGGCCGAGGACCTGTTGGCTCAGCTGAGCGCCGTCGGGCTGGTGTGTGCCCGCGTCCGCATAGAAGCCGAGACCGAACACGGCGAACGCCTGTCCCGTGTATGGCGGGGCGAGGACGGGCTTGGAACCGAGGCCATTGTCGAGCGGCTGCGCTGGCAGCTAGACGCCTGGCTGACCGGTACAACCAACGAGTCGGCTCCGACGGCGGGCATCACCCGCCTGGTGCTGGTGGCCGACGAAGTCCAGGTCTGGGGAGGTCGTCAGCTCGACTTGTGGGGCGGGGCCACCGACGCCGACCGCCGGGCCAGACGGGGGCTTGATCGGCTGGGAGCGATGCTTGGTCCCCAGGGCCTGTTCACCGCCGTGCTCACCGGTGGGCGGGGGCCGGCGGATCGGATCAGGTTCGTTCCCTGGGGTGAAGCACCAGTAGCAGAGACGGCCGTCCTGCCCTGGCCCGGTCACTGTCCGCGGCCCACTCCCGGACTCGTTCATTCCACCCCGATTCCCGCCGAGGTACGTGGTGTCGACGACAGCCCCGTTACGGTCAGTGCCCGGGGTCGGATGAGCGCCCCCCCGACGAGGATCTCGGTCAACGGTGGGGCCTGGGTGGCCATTGTCAATTGGGCCGGACCGTGGACCGCCGACGAACGGTGGTGGGACCTTCGGACCAGGAGGCGCCGTGCCCGACTCCAGATCCTGACCGGGAACCAGGAGCCCACCAGGAACCAGGAGCCCACCGGGAACCAGGAGCCCACCGGGAACCAGGAGCCCACCAGGAACCAGTGGGCCCATCTCTGTCTGGTCGAGGGCGGTCGATGGTGGATCGAGGCCACATATGCCTGATTGGACCCCAGGCCAAGGGCGATGACCGACTACGCCGAGCTCCACGCCCACTCCAACTTCTCCTTCCTGGATGGGGCCAGCCACCCTGAGGAGATGGTGGTCGAGGCGGCCCGTCTGGGACTGTCCGCCCTGGCCCTTTGCGACCACGACGGCCTCTACGGCGTGGTGCGAGCAGCCCAAGCGGCAAGGCGGGTCGGATTGGCCACGGTGTTCGGTGCGGAGTTGACCCTCGGGCTGACCAGACGGCAAAACGGTGTGCCCGATCCCGAAGGCCACCACCTGGTAGTCCTGGCCCGGGATCCGTCGGGCTACGCCCGCCTGAGCCGCACCATCGCCGAGGCCCAGTTGGCCGGGGGGACCAAGGGCCGGCCGCTCATGGACCTGGCCGGGCTGGCCGGGGCACATGGTGGGCACTGGCTGGTACTCACCGGCTGCCGCAAGGGAGCGGTACCCTCGGCCCTGGCCGGAGCGGGACCGAGCGAGGCAGGACGAGCCCTGGATCAACTGGTTGAGGTCTTCGGGCGGGCCAACGTGGCGGTCGAGTTGTGGCGCCACGACGATCCGATTGACTCAGCCCGCAATGACGCCCTGGCCGCCCTGGCCGTCTCTCGGGGCACCGAGCTGGTGGCCACGACCAATGCCCATTACGCCACCCCGGCCGGGCACCACTTGGCCGGGGCCCTGGCTGCCATACGGGCACGGCGATCCCTCGATGACATGGACGGCTGGCTCCCGGCCGGCCCCAGCGCCCATCTGCGTTCTGGGGCCGAACAGGCCCGGCGCTTCGCCCGTTGGCCCGGGGTGGTGCGCCGAGCCGGTGAGCTGGGTCGGGAATTGGCTTTTGACCTGGGCCTGGTGGCGCCGGGCCTGCCCCCGTTCCCCACACCGGAGGGGCACGACGAGATGAGCTACCTGCGCCACCTGGTGGCCGAGGGAGCCACCGCCCGCTACGGCTCCCGACAGGCCGAGACGGTGCCGGGGGCGTGGACCCAGATCGATCACGAACTGGGGGTCATCGAGCAACTGGGCTTCCCCGGCTACTTCCTGGTGGTGTGGGACATCGTCAACTTCTGTCGCCGGCGGGACATCTTGTGTCAAGGGCGAGGTTCGGCCGCCAACAGCGCAGTGTGCTTCGCCTTGGCCATCACCAACGCCGACGCCGTGGCCCTTGGGCTGTTGTTCGAGCGGTTTTTGAGCGCCGAGCGTGATGGTCCACCCGATATCGATGTGGACATCGAGAGCAACAGAAGAGAAGAGGCCATCCAGTACGTCTATGAGCGCTATAGCCGCCATCATGCCGCCCAGGTGGCCAATGTCATCACCTACCGGCCCCGTTCGGCCATCCGTGATGCGGCCAAGGCCTTGGGTCACGGGCAGGGCGCCATAGACGCCTGGTCCCGACGCATGGAACGTCACGGCCACGTCAGCGCCCTGGCTGCGCAGCGCCATCCCAACGGGGACCTGGTTCACGACATTCCTGCCCCGGTCATGGACCTGGCCGCCCGGATGGAGGACTTCCCCCGCCATCTCGGCGTGCACTCGGGAGGGATGGTGATCTGTGACCGCCCGGTCATCGAGGTCTGCCCGGTGGAGTGGGCCACTGCGCCCGGGCGCACCGTTTTGCAGTGGGACAAGGACGACTGCGCCACCGTCGGCCTGGTCAAGTTCGATCTGTTGGGCCTGGGCATGCTCGAAGCCCTGCACCGCACCATTGACCTGATAGCCGATTGTCACGGCGTCGAGGTGGATCTGGCCGCCCTGCCCCAGGAGCCCGACGTCTACGCCATGCTGTGCCGGGCCGATACCGTGGGGGTTTTCCAGGTGGAGAGCAGGGCCCAGATGGGGACCCTCCCTCGCCTGCGGCCGGCAACTTTTTATGACTTGGTCATCGAAGTGGCCTTGATCAGGCCCGGTCCCATCCAGGGCGACTCGGTCCATCCCTACCTGAGGCGACGAAATAACGAAGAGGAGGTCACCTACCTCCACCCCCTGTTGGAGCCCTGTTTGAAAAAGACCCTGGGCGTTCCGCTGTTCCAGGAGCAGTTGATGCAAATGGCTATCTGTGTGGCCGGATTCAGCCCGGCCGAGGCGGACCGGCTGCGTGGAGCCATGGGGTCGAAACGGTCGGCTCAACGTATGGAGGCACTACGGGGTCGCTTCTATGCCGGGATGGCCGAGCGGGGCATCACCGGATCGGTGGCCGATGAGATCTGGGCCAAGATGGCGGCCTTCGCTAATTTCGGCTTTCCCGAGTCCCATTCGGTCAGCTTTGCCTACCTGGTGTACTCCAGCGCCTGGCTCAAGCTGCACTACCCGGCAGCGTTCTGTGCTGGACTGCTCAACTCCCAACCCATGGGATTCTGGGCCCCTCGAACGCTGGTGGCCGACGCCCGTCGCCACGGGGTGGTGGTGCACCGACCCGACGTGAACGCCAGTGGTGCCGGAGCCAATCTGGAAATCGGCCCCGACGCCAGTCCCGGCACCAGCCCCGACGCCAGCCCCGGCGCCAGCCCCGCCGCCAGCCCCGGCGCCACCCCCGGCGCCCGGCCTGCCCTCCGTCTGGGTCTGGCCTCGGTAAAGACCTTGAGCCCCGAGGCAGCCGAGCGGGTAGTGGCAGCCCAGCCCTACCGGGATCTGGAGGATCTGGCCCGACGCTCAGGGTTGACCCGGGTCCAGATGGAGGCCCTGGCCACCGCGGGCGCCATGTCCACCCTGGACGGCGGGAACCGGCGCCGGGCGCTGTGGGCGGCGGGGGCGCTGACCCAGTCCGGTTCGGCTCAACTCCAAGGCATCGTTATCGGGAACGAGGCCCCGCCCCTGCCGGCGCTGACCGAGACCGAGGAGGTGGTGGCCGACCTGTGGGCCACCGGGGTGATGACGGGGACATCGCTCACCGAGTTGGCCCGTTCCCGCTTGGACAATCAAGGGGTCAAGACGGCGGCCGCTTTGTCCAATGTCACCGACGGAGAGCGGGTGAGCGTGGCTGGGGTGGTCACCCACCGTCAGCGCCCCGAGACGGCCCGGGGGATCACATTCGTGTCATTGGAGGACGAGACCGGTCTGATCAACGTGGTGTGCTCGATCGGGGTGTGGGCCCGCTACCGAAGGATCGCGCAGTCGTCTCCGGCCCTGGTGGTCCGGGGTCGAGTGGAGTCTGTTGCCGGGGTCATCAACGTTGTGGCCGAACGGATCGAGGCATTGGAGTTGGCCGCCCCCACCCGAGCCCGGGACTTCTCCTGAGCGAACAGGTCCTATCGAAGAACCTAATCCCGGCCCAGCGCTTCGGAGGGCCGTGGACTCCGTAGCGGTGGTGTTACGCGGTCGCTGCAGCAACTGGGCCGACCACGCCAACTAATCCTAAAACAAGCGCATGGCAACGGTCTCGCGTTCCGGACTGAGCAGTCGGCAGAGGGGAACGACGCCCTCGTGAGAGGGTCGGTTGGCCCCGAAAAACCCCAGAAGTCGTCGTGGGGTCCGGTAGCGAATGGCGCTTGGTGGCAGAGGAACGCGACGCGGCCGGTGGCAACCAGTAGCGGTACGCTGTGGACGGACCGCAAGCAGTCAGGAGCGCAACGTGGCTTTCGATCGCATCAGGGTCGATCCCCAGAAGATGCGGGGATTGCCCATCATCCGTGACACTCGGGTGACGGTGGCGGCTGTCCTCGGCCAGCTCGCGGCCAGACGAAGTATCGAAGGGATCCTCGCCGACTACCCCTACCTGGAAGCGGACGATGTCTACCAGGCGCTCGCCTTCGCGGCGGCGGCGATGCAGGAGCGGGAGTTGCCGGTCGTCGAGTCGGTGTGAAGCTGCTGATCGACGCTTGTCTCTCCCCGGCGATCGCAGCCGCCTTGCGCGACGCGGGCCACGATGCCGTGCATGTGGCGGATCTCGACATGGTGTGCTCTCGGACGATGAGATCCTTGCTCGTGCCAACGCCGACGGGCGCGTCGTCGTCTCTGCGGATGCCGATTTCGGTGCCCTCCTCGCGGGCAGCGGGGCTGCGGGTCCGGGTGTCGTCCTACTGCGCTCGAGCGACAACCTCAACCCGGGGCAGCAGGCAGTGCTGTTGAACGCCAACCTGCCGCAGGTGAGCGATGACCTGGAGCGGGGTGCGGTAGTTGTCCTCGGGCGCCAGCGCATTCGCATCCGGGGCCTGCCAATCGAACGCTCCTCGTGAGGCTCGTCTGTCGGTTGCCGCCACAGGGTCCGTGCTTCCAGTTAAGGCCGGTGTTTGGGATCCCGCCATTAATCGAACCTCGACTTGTGATATGACCAGGACGCCGCGCTAGGGCTAGCATTTTCGCGATTCGTGCCCGGCTACGAACACCGGATGAAAATGCCCACCCCATCGAAGCGCCCTCCCCTCCACACCGCCCGCCCGCCGACCTACCGACGACGTAGGCCACAGACCCAGGCCCGGCACCGGGCTCCCGCGCTGGCCAAGCGCCCGTCCCTGCGAAGGGTTCCCGAGGTAACCGTTTACTTCTGGATTACCAAGATTTTGACCACGGCTATGGGCGAAGCCGCCTCCGACTTCCTCGTCTACCACATCAATCCGTATATCGCGGTCGGTCTGGGGGCCCTGGGTCTGGTGGTGGCCTTGGCCCTCCAAGGGGCGGCGCGCCGCTACGTACCGTGGATCTACTGGCTGGCCGTCTCCATGGTGGCCATATTCGGCACCATGGCTGCCGATGTCGTCCACATCAAGTTCGGGGTGCCCTATCTGGTGTCCACCGTGTTCTTCGCCGTGGTGCTGGCGGGGGTGTTTCTCACCTGGTACGCCACCGAGAGGACCCTGTCTATTCACAGCGTTTTTACCTTTCGACCCGAGGCCTTCTACTGGGTGACGGTCATGACGACGTTTGCTCTGGGCACGGCGGCGGGCGACATGACCGCGTTCACTCTCCACTTGGGATTCTTCTTGTCCGGGATGATGTTTGTGGGCCTGATCGCCGTCCCGGCCGTGGCTTACCGACTATTTGGTCTCAATGAGGTAGTGGCCTTCTGGTTCGCCTATATCCTCACCCGCCCGCTGGGGGCCTCTTTCGCCGACTGGATGGGCAAACCCACCAGTCTGGGCGCCCTGGGCTGGGGCGACCTGGTGGTGGTGGCGGGCCTGACCATCCTCATCATCGGATTCGTCCGCTACCTGACCGTGACCCATGTCGATGCTGCACAAGCAGAATCCCTGACCAGGGCATCATGACCACCGGGCAAGGGCGCCGGCCATGACGGGTGCTCGGGCCGAGATCGCCATCGCTGCTTGCCGGGTTGATGCAACCGCTGGAGCCCATGACCTGTTTCCCGATGCCGATTCCGACCTGCTGGTTAACGCACTGGAGACCTTGGGACTGGAGTCGGAGGTGGTGAGTTGGGATGACCCACAAGCCGAGTGGCGTCGCCGTTGTTTGGTTGTCGTGCGAAGCACTTGGGACAGTGTCGATCGTCCCGGTGAGTACGTGGAATGGGCCAGAGAAGTGGGGGCCGTGACCAAGCTCGTCAACTCCCCAGACATGCTCGCCTGGAACCTCGACAAGGCCTATCTACAAGATCTGGCTGCCGATAGCGTGTCAGTTGTCCCCACGGCGTGGATATTTCCCGGCCAAGATTGGGGTTTGCCGAGGGCGGAGTTTGTCATCAAGCCGTCTATATCGGCCGGTGGTCGGGAAACGGCCGCCTATGGACCCGATGGCCTAGACGAGGCGGGCGACCACGTGCGACGTCTTTTGGGTCAAGGGCTGACCGTGATGGTCCAGCCCTATCTGGCCAGCGTGGTCGATCCTGGTGAGTTGTCCCTCATATTCATCGATGGCCGCTTCAGCCACGCCGTGGGCAAAGACCCTTTGCTCCAGATGGGGGCGGGCGTCCAGGAGCGGTTATGGGAGCGCATAACCTTCCGAGGCCTCCTCGACCCAGCACCGGCCCAGCTCAAGGCGGCTCGAGTTGCCCTGGGATCGGTGGAGCGCAGGTTCGAAGAGACGCCGGCCTACGCCCGGGTCGATCTCCTCGACGACCGAGCCGGGCAGCCTCTCGTTCTGGAGGTGGAACTGATCGACCCCAATCTCTCGCTTGGCCTGTTTCCCACAGCGGCGGCGACGTTGGGCGAGGCACTGGCCAACCGTGTCACTGGCC
This sequence comes from Acidimicrobiales bacterium, assembly GCA_050742455.1. Taxonomy (GTDB): domain Bacteria; phylum Actinomycetota; class Acidimicrobiia; order Acidimicrobiales; family JBOGIG01; genus JBOGIG01. The sequence goes on along the minus strand of JBOGIG010000021.1, from coordinate 8,598 downwards.
AACCGGGTTACTGAGCTGCACCCTCCTCGGCGGCCATCGCGGCGAGAACGGCATTGAAGATCTTGGCCGTGTCGGCCTCGATGTGGCGTCGAGCGGCCAGGAGGCAGAGGGACCCCAAGAAGGCCAGGGGCATGACGATGGTGAAGGCGGTGCGATAGTTCGACCCGAACTGCCCGGCCAGGAACGAGGTAACTACCGGGGCGGCCGCCGCTCCGAATATGACCGCGGCCAGGTTGAATGCCCCGAATCCGGTGCCTCGCAGGTGGGCAGGGACGGCGTCGGACAGGCCGGCCCGCAGGGCGGGAACGGCGCTGGTGGCGGCGAAGAAGGCGACCAACTGCACGGCGAACACCTCGGCGAAACCGAGGGGCAGGAACGAGACGAGGAACAGGGCGGCGCTCAGGCCCAGACACACCCCCGGTATCAACATCCTGGCTCCCAGGTAGCGCCTGACCCACCGATCGGCCACGCGCCCGCCGACGATCGTGCCGGGTATTCCCGCCCCCACCACCAAGAGGCCAAAGGCCAGGTTGGCGTGGGCCTGGGACAGGTGCAACTGGCGCTGGTAGAAGGTCGGCATCCATGTCGCCACCGCGGTGATGACAAACAGGATGGCCGACACCCCAACCAATGCGTAGCGCATGGTGGCTATGGACAGGATGGTTTTCACGTCGGTCCTCAGGCCGGCGAACATGGCGGCCAGGAACGGCCGCAATCCGGCGGGGAAGTGGGAGGATCGGCCGACCGGTCCCGTCGCACCGGGATCGACGTCTCCCGCCCCTGACACCCGGGCCCGATCGGCCGCACCCCTTTTCGGTTCGGGCAAGCGCAGGCACAGACAGGCAATAACCAGCCCGGGAACAATCGAGACCCCAAAGGCCAAGCGCCACCCCTGGGGGCCAAAATGGGTGGCGAAGAATGATCCGATGATGAGTCCCAGCCCCAGACCGACATAGGTCAGGCACTGTTGGACGGAATAGGCCTTGCCCCTTCGTTCCAGGACGTAATAATCGGCCAGCAGACTGGACCCCGAAGGATCGGTGATGGCCTGGCCGAAGCCCAGGGAGCCACGGATGAAGACGAGCAGGCCGAAGGCTCCGGCCGGCACGCCGCCCCCCAGGGCGCTGATCACCGACCAGGCCGCCACCGTGAAGGCCATGGCCCGGGAGCGGTTCCATCGATCGGCCAAGTAGCCGGCCGGAAGGGTGACGAATCCGTTGAGCAGGATGAACACCGAGAACAGCAGGCCGATGGCCAGGTCGCCGACGCGAAAGGTTGCCTCGATCTGATTGGCCGCACCCCTCACTATGTACTGATCGGTGCTGTCGATCATGGCAGTGAAGCCAAGGACCCACATAGGCCAGGCGGACATGGCCGCGGCGACGCGGGAATTGGCCACGGAGCTGACCGATTCCGGCACGTTCTTGGGGTTGATGGTTCGGGGGTTAAAAAGGGACATGATCACCCAATGCGGACGAAGCGTAGCGCGTTCGTCCAATTGACCGAGAAGATTTCCCGGACCTAATGTGACTCCGATGCGGCGAGCGTGGCGAAGGATTTCCTTGAGGGCCAGGTGGGCCAGGATGGCGCTGTCCCTGCCTCTGGCCTTGGGCGCGCTGGGCTTGGTGACTATCGCCTCTCCGTCCCCGGCCCAGGCCGCCGGGGTGGGTTTTACCCAGACATCACTGACCATTCCGGTCGTTGTCGGGCCGGACAACAAGACCCATTGCAATATTTTGGCCTATCTGTTTATGCCTGCCGACGCTACCGCCGGGCACCCCGACCCGGCCGTCCTCACCACCAACGGCTTCGGTGGATCCCGCGACGATCAGGTCAGCCTGGCCAAGCTCCTGGCCGCCCGGGGGTACGTCGTCCTTGACTACTCGGGACTCGGCTTCGGGGGCAGCGGCTGCAACATCGAACTGGACAGCCCCAATTGGGACGGTAAGGCAGGAGCCCAACTGGTGGGTTACCTGGCGGGCCTCGATCAGGTGGCCCGCAACGCCCAGGGGCGGCCTACGGTCGGCATGGTGGGTGGTTCATACGGCGGTGAGATCCAGTTCGCCACCGAGGCGGTGTGCCACTGTCTTTCCGCCATCGTTCCCATCATCACCTGGAATGACCTGGCCTATTCGCTCGGACCGAACAACAACGCGGCCAACTTCGTCCACACCGACACCGTGCCCGGCGTCCTCAAGTACCAGTGGGATCTGTTCTTCAGCGGGCTGGGGCTAACCGAACCACTCCAGAATCCCAATTCCACCCCTTTCCCACCCTCCACCTGCCCCGGCTTCGACCCGCAGGTTTGCCCCGATCTGGCCACTTCGACGGCGCTGGGCTATCCGAGTGCGCCAACGGTTCGATTCTTGCGCAGTGCTTCCGTGGCTACCTACATGAGCCAGATCAAAGCCCCGACCCTGCTGATACAGGGGGAGGCCGACTCCCTGTTCAATCTCAATGAGGGCATCGCCAACTACAAGGCCCTCAAGGCCCAGCACACCCCGGTGCATCTTGTGTTCCAGAGCTGGGGCCACAGCAACTCCACCCCGGCTCCGGGGGAATTGAGCTACACCGACCCCGCCCACGGCTATGAGACCCAGCTGATCCAGGACTGGTTTGCCCACTACCTCAAGCACCAGAACGTGAGCACCGGTCCGGCGGTGGAGTACTTCCGACCCTGGATCTCTTACGATCACGCTGGTTCGGCCAACCCGGCCTACGGCACTGCGGCCCAGTACCCGGCGGCGCCCCTTCGCACCATGTATCTGTCGGGGAACGGTTCACTGGTCGCCACCCCAGGCGCCGTGGCCCCCGGTGCGCTGAGCTTTGTCAATCCTCCACTCGGCCAGACTGGCAGCTACTCGGAGATATCGGCCGTTGGCAGCTCCCTGCCATCGGCGGTTCAGGCCGTGCTCCAGCCCTTCGATCTTCCAGGGACATTCGCTTCATTCACCACGCCTCCTTTGAGGACGGCGCTGGATGTGGTGGGGGTACCGTCGGTGACGTTCAATCTCACCAGCCTGGTGCCCGCACTGGGCCCGGCGACCGACCCCGTCATCTACGGCAAGCTCTATGACGTGGCTCCCGGGGGGACCAAGACCCTTATCAAGGGGCTCGTGTCGCCGATCAGGGTGGATCGTACCTCTGGCCCGGTCACCCTTAGCCTGCCCGGCATCGTGTACCAGTTCGGGGCCGGACATCACATCCAGCTGGTCCTGGCCACCACCGACCTCGCCTACCTTGGGGGTCGAGTACCCAACTTGTTGACCGTCACGGTGGACCCGAGCCACCCCAGCCCACTGCAACTTCCTGTGGTGGCCCCTGGACGCCAGCTCAGCGGTGGGGCCAAACCCCCGTTGCTGGGCTGATGGCATGGCCTAGGCCCAGACGGCCACGGGCGGCCGGTCACGGTTCACGCCCGGACGCGTGATCGCACAGGACCCTGATCATTAGTCCTAGCCGTCCCACCTCGGGGTACAAGGGATTGGCGATGCCGAGCCGTCGAGCTTGTTCGGCGCACAATGGGCCGATGCAAACGGGAACCACCGTTGCATTGAAGCTGTCCGTAAGGTCCTTGTCCCGACCGATGAGGCCACCGATGTCGAACAGGCCGGCCAGGGCCGGAGCGCTGGTGAAGGTCACGGCCTGAAGTTGGCCTGAACAGGCCATTGCGATGAGCCGGCGGGCCGGCTCGAGGTCGCTGGGCCGCCGCCAGCGGTACACGGGGATCTCCACGACTTCGGCTCCGAGCGCCGACAGCCGCCCGGCAATGTCTATGTGTTCGTCACCATGGAGTTGGAGGGCGACCCTCTTGTTCTGGATGGGCATGGCCGAGAGGATGGCCAGCACCTCCCCAAGTGTCTCGCCACCCGGACGTTGGGCCACGGTGAAGCCAAGATGTCGGACCGCGGCGGCGGCTTTGGCTCCCCGGGCCACGATGGTGGCGTCGGCCAGGGCGTCGCCCAGCCCATCCAGCAGTCCCCAGGTGCGAGCCGCCTCGAACCAGGCCGTCATGCCCACACCGGTGTTGGCCACCAGGTAGTCGGGGGGATGGCGCCCAAGGTTCTCGGTGATGGCCCGCAGCGAATCGTCTTCGGTCAAATAGGTTGTGGCCAACGTTGCTCCGAAGAAGACTTCGGCCCCCCGCCGGGCCAGGAGCTCGGCCTGCTGGGAGCTATTGCGATCGGCGGTTATGCCGACGTGCCATCCGGCCAGAGGACCACCGGCCAGAGGACCACCGGCCAGAGTCACCGGCCGATCAATTCGGCGACCGGCTCGTTTCCAGTTGTGGCCCGAGCTGGAATGGGGGCCAGGGCGAGGTCGGGCACACGGACCCGCAGGAGTCGGGCCAGGACTGGAGGGAACCACCAGTTGGCCCGGCCGAAGAGGCCGACCAAGGCCGGAACGAGCAGGGAGCGAATGATGACGGCGTCGACCAGGATGCCGGCCCCCAGCCCGGTGGCCAACATCTGCACCGGGGTGAAAGGGGTGGTGGACAAGGCTACGAACGACAGGAACAGGATCAGGGCTGCGCTGGTGACCAGCCGACCGGTGCGGCCGATCCCACCTACTATGGCGCTGGTCGTCGATCCAGTGGAGTCGTAGGTCTCGCGCATGCGGGTCAGGATGAAGACCTCGTAGTCCATCGACAGTCCGAACAGGAAGGCGAAGACCATCACTGGCACCCATTGGGTGATGGCCCCAGTGGCGGGAATGCCCCACAAGGCCTTGCTCCCGTAGCCCATCTGCCAAACCAGGACCATGACGCCGTAGGCCGCGGCCAGCGAGGCCAGGTTGAGAACCACGGCCTTGAGCGCCAGAACGACCGATCTGAAGACCCGGGCCAACAGCAAGAAGATGACCAGGCTTATGAGTCCCAGCATGAGCGGGAAGTTGCCATAGACGTCGTGGTTGAAGTCGCTCTGGGCCACGCCGTTTCCGCCGACACCGAGCACGGCCGGGTTGTGACCGAGGATGGCGGCCACCCGACTGACGGTGGATTGGCCCCCAGTCGAACTGTCATCGGCCAGCGGGATGACGCTGACCAGGTCGGTGCCCCCTCGGTGGTAGTCGGCCGACAACAAAGTGGTGGCCGAATACACGCCAGGGATCTGCCCGGCCTGGCGGGCAACGGCCTGGCCCGTCCCGGACTTGGCCAGTACCTCGATGGGGGTAAGCGCCCCCAGCGGTAGCTGGTCGGCGGCCAGGGCGGCGACGGTTCTCGACGCCGGACCGGCAGTGGTCAGAGCCAGCGGATTGGGATCACCCATTTTCATGGAGAAAAGGGGAACAATCAGGGCCCCCACCACCACCACTCCGGCCAGGGCGGCCAGACCCCGGTGGCGGGTAATCAGGCGGGCCCAAGCCGACCAGGGCCGGCTGGCCTGGGCGTCGGACCGCAGGCCAGGCCACGACAGTCGTGGCCCGATGGTGGCCAGCATTACCGGCAGTAAAGTGACCGCCGCGCCAACAGATACCAGGGGAATTAGAAAGCCCACGGCGCCAATGCTTCGCAGGAAAGGCACGGGCAATACGACCAGGGCGACCAGGCCAATGGCCACCGTGAGGCCGGAGAAGACCACTGTGCGCCCGGCGTGGACCATGGCCTGGGTGACGGCGGCCTCGTTGCTCAGTCCTGACGAACGGCCTTCGCGCCAGCGGGTGGCGACCAGGAGCGAATAGTCGATGGCCACCCCCAACCCGATCAGGCCAACGAGGAATTCCACGATGAAGCTGACCGCCATCACCCCGGTCAGGCCGAGGACGAGCAAGAAGGTGGTTGGGATCGAAACCAGGGCCATGGCCAGGGGAACCAGGGCCAAGAAGCTGGCGAACACAAAGGCCAGAACGGCCAAGGCGCCGAGTCCGCCGAAGAGGGTCTCGACCAGTACACCGTTGCCCTTGGACGATCCCTGGGTCGGGGCCTGCAGCTGAGCCAATCCTGTCGCCCCGATATGAATCCCAACGGGGGCGGCGGCCTGCACCGCGGAGGTAATGGTCGGCGTCAGGTCTTTGGTGAACGGCCCTCGGCTGGCGGGCATGAAGACCAGGGCAAATGCACTCCTGCCGTTTGCCGCGCTGAAGTGGGGATCTCCCGTGGTGGCGAAATCCTCGACTCGGATGCCTGGCGCCACCACAGCGGCGGCGAAGGCCCGGCCCAGGTCCGGGATCGGACGGTTGGTCCCTGCCGTAGTCTCGGCCAGGAGAACGGTAGGAGCCTGGGCTCCCCCGTTGTGGTAGAGGTGCATGATCCTGGCATCGGTGGTGAACCCCGGCCCCGGCATGGAAAAGTTGGTGGATAAGCGACCCGTGGTGGTGCCGATGGTGGCAAACCCGATGATGGTCAGGGCAATCCAGCTCAGGGCTACGAAGGCCTTGTGGCGTAAGACGAAACCAGTAAGTCGTGTCATGAGTCCATCTTGATTGGCCCAGGTCACGAATTAATCGCCTGGGAGAATGGTCTGGATGCTACCGCCGGAGGCGTAGCGCCCTGCGCCGAAAGCAGCTCCCTGCCTCGGAAGCAGTACGCCCCCGTCGAGGTGCGTCGAGGGTGGTACGTCACAAACGCTTCAGGGGATTGATGCGGGCGCAGCCTCCATCCCGTATCCTCAATTGATGAAGGTGAGCGTCCCCATGAGGGCCATTCCCAAGCTCGGCAAAAGGGGGCCGACCCGCTGATGGCCGAGTTGAGCGGGGCCAAAATACTGATCACCGGGCCCACCGGGCTGGTGGCCACCCCGGTGACCTTGGCCCTGTCTCGGAGTAATGAGGTGTGGGGGGTGGCCCGATTTCGAGACCCAGTGTTACGCCGGAACTTGATGGATGCCGCTGTCAGGTGTGTCGATATCAACCTTGTTGACGGTGACTTCGCCCACCTTCCGACCGACTTCGACTACGTGTTGAACCTGGCCGTGGTCAAGAGCGGGAGATTCGACAAGGATCTTGTAGCCAACGCCGAGTCCCTGGGCCTGCTGATGAGCCACTGCCGCAAGGCCCGCGCCTTCCTTCACTGTTCCACCACGGGCGTTTACCAACCCGACGGTCACCGGGCCTTTGCCGAGGGCGATGCCCTGGGAGACAACCATCGTTCCCTGATGCCGACCTACTCCATCGCCAAGATCTCGGCCGAGGTGGTGGCCCGTTACTGCGCTCGAGAGTTCAACCTGCCCACCGTGATAGCCCGGCTCAACGTTCCCTACGGTGATGGTGGCGGCTGGCCTGGTTTCCACCTGGAGCAGATCCTGGCCGACGACCCGGTGTCCGTGAACCCCGACGCTCCGAGCCTCTACAACCCCATCCACTTCGACGACATCATCGGACACATACCGAGCCTGTTGGCGGTGGCCTCGGTTCCGGCCACTACCCTCAACTGGGCCGGTCCAGATTCGGTGAGCATCGAGGAGTGGTGCGAGTTCATGGGAGAACTGGTGGGTCGGGAACCCCGATTCGTCATTTCGGAGTCGGCGCTGTCGAGCGTGCGGACCGACAACACGCTGATGAACAAGCTGATCGGCCCGGCCCAGGTGGCGTGGAAGGATGGAATGACCCGCATGGTCAAGGCGTTGCACCCAGAGGCTCTGGGTACGTAGTGCCCCATGGGGGCCAAAGTCAGGAAGGCAATGAGAAAACCAAAGGGCATCATGAAAAACAGACGGTCTCCGACAGAGCCGGCAGGCATGGACGGAGCGCCCACCGCAGCCGGAACCGAAGAGGTCGCGCCAAGACCTGCGGCCGGCATCGAAGAGCCCTCGCCCCAGGTCCAGGCGGAACGTCTGGAGGCCCTGGAGGCCCTGTTGGGCTTGATGCGCCCGGCGGTGCAGGCCGATGGGGGCGACCTCGTTCTGGTCAGCGCCGACGTTGTCGGGGGCCGGGTCGAGGTGATGCTCCAGGGATCGTGCAGCTCGTGCGCCATCAGCTCCACCACCCTTCAGGCCGGGGTGGAACGGATCCTGCACGACCGGTTGGACTGGGTGACCGAAGTCCTGGGCCGCGTCGATGAGTCACTGTCCTTAGACGACAGCATGGCCATGGGCCAGGGGGGCTACGTCCCCAAGTTCTGAACGGGCCCTCCAGGCCCATGGCCTGAGCGCTCGGGGGTCAGCCCAGGGTGACCTGCACGTCTTGGCGTCCGAACTGGATGCAGTCGGACCGGGTCGGCATCCATATGTCGATGCGGTGCCCCTGGATGGCCCCGCCGGTGTCTTGGGCGATCCGCTCTCCAATGCCGGAGATGAAGATCCGAGAACCCAAGGGGATCACCGAGGGATCTACGGCCACCGTCTCGCTTGAGGTCTGGGCCCCCGTTGCCGTACCGCCGTGGATGGCATAGCAGGTGGCCACGAACGTTCCGAGGTTCCTCCCCCCGCCTGACGAGGCCGAGGAGGCAGGACCAGAAGACGCCGATCCGGAGGACACGACGGCGGCTGGTGCAGCCGCCGCAGTCCGGACCACCGCCGGAGGAGGGGGAGGCTCGAGGTCGCCTGCGACCAGCCAATATCCGGCACCATTGGGGGCTGCCGCCATGGCTACCACCGGCGCCATAGGCGACTGGTTGACCACGTAGCCGAGGTCCCGGGCGTCACCGAATGTCGAGATGGC
>JBOGIG010000020.1:0-4962 GCA_050742455.1 Acidimicrobiales bacterium | reverse complement strand
ACCCTGGGCATTCTGGCCGAGCAACTGGGATTCCGCCTTCGGTCCCGGCACAGCCTCCATGTCCTTCACCAGGGCCAAATTCAGCCGTGGACATTTCTTCTCGCCACCACTCGCCTGGCCCCCGTGGCCGGAGCTTTCATTCGCCACTCACTGGCATCACTCACCCAAGCTGACAATCCGCTCCTCTAGCCCGAAGTTACTGGGGCTGAAGTAGGTGATCCCTTCCTCACCAGGACCTTTTGGCTCATTACGCCGGTTTGTTCTGGCTACATGAGCCTGAGTGGAACGGGCGCATCGAGTAGTTCGAAGGCCCGACGCTGGGTGGGAGTGGGGGTGGCGAGCAACTCGAAGGTGCTCGTCGTCTCGGTGGTGGTTCTCATGGTGTTGCGGGTGAGCGTCCCGAGGTGCTCGAGCAACTCGCGGAACCCGCGTACCTCTTCGCGGTCGCTGTTGCGCTTGGTTGCCGCTTTTGCGCGCGCCGGCGTCGAACGCTTGGCCGGGGCGACCGGGTTGGCCCGAGGTTGCGGTGCCTCGTCGGTGAAGGTGAGCGGGGCGAGTGCCTGGCGCAGGTGCCAGACGAGATAGGCCGCCAGCATGCAGATGAAGACATGAGAGCGCACCCGGGCTTCGAGGCGGTGATGGATCGGACGTAGGTCGATGTCGTCGACCTTGATATGGCGAAAGTCCCGTTCGACATGTGACAGCGCCTTGTAGGCGTCGACGAGACCAGGCGCGTCGAGGTCGTCCTCTTTGATCGTGGTGCGCAGCACGTAGATCCCGTCGAGGGCGGCCTCGGCCGCGATGGCGTCGTCTCGTCGGGATAACAACACGGTGTCGTCTGAAATGACCACGTCGAAGTGCTTGGCCATCTTGAACTTGTTGATCACCTTGCCGACTTTCAGCCCGATCTTGTCGGCCCCCACGAGACGGCCCTCTCGAACAGAGGTGATGACCGGGGCCAAGGCCTCTTCGGTGGCGCTCAACAGCTCGGCGCGCTTGCGAGCCCGCTCGTCTGCCAGCAAGGGATTGCGACAGGCAATGAGCCGTTCGTTCGGGTAGTCGGGATGGGAGAACTCGGCCAAGTCGGCCTGGTCGAACAGGCCGAGCTGAAGGGGCCCGTCGTCTTTGGCCAACGCCGCGATCTGCGGTGCCCGCAGGCAGGTGAGCCAGCCGAGATCGCCCGCTTCGCGTAGTGCGCTGATACGAGCCGAGGTGATCATGCCCCGGTCGCCGACCATGGTGAGTCGCGTGAGCCCGAAACGAGTCCGGATGGTCTCGACCACCGCGATGAAGGCAGTGGGATCGGCGGTGTTACCGGGGAATACTTCAATGGCGACGGGCCGACCGTCCTCGTCGGTCAAGAGCCCATATTCGATCTGAGCCTTGCCACGCTTGTGGTCGCGCGAATAGCCCCGGGCGGCCAGCTCGTTGTGCGTCCCTTCCACCCACGAAGAGGACAGGTCGAAGTAGGCCAGCGCAGCGGGGTTCGCGTCAGGTGTCAGATGACGCCGTGCCAACGTCGCCTCGATGGTGCCCTGTCGTTCGCCCAACCAGTCCATCGCCGCGTAGACCTCGTCGGTCGAGATGTCTTCGAGCCCGAGGTCGGCCACGAGGGTGGTGTCACCCCACCACCGCGTCGTGGCCAGTTTCGGACGGGGATGGACCACCCGGGCGAGAATCAACGCATAGGCGATGTCGCGCTCTTTGCACGCCGGCCCCAACAGATCAATCAGTCCCAGCTTCTTGGCCATCACCGAGACCGCGGCCACATGTCCGTGCAACAACGCGCGCGTCAGGTCGAAGCCGCTGCCGGCGACAACGAGGGTCTCGCCGGCCAAACTCGCCCGCAGGGCCGCCAATGCCGCCTCGGGCAAGGCCGAGACGTTGCCGAGCGTCTCGTGCTGGATCTTGCCGTCCTGGCGAAAGCTCCGGCGCAACAGGTGCGAAACCGACTCGCGGCTCTCGCCACCCTTCGTCTGATACTTGCGCACCACTCGGGCGACGTGCACCGCACCGTCTTGCCTTGTCACGACCGTATTCTACCATAACCCCGCACCCATGTCCACTATTATCTTGGCTACACTTTCCATCTACAAAAGAACCATTGGTGCTGCTCAAGAATCAGATCTACAGAATTAGCCGCCGTAACTTCGGCTTAGAGCAGGGAGCGAATTCTGTAGTTGCGGAATCGGGTGAACCCGAAGGCGGCGCGCTGGGCTGTCAGCCGCCAGCATCATGGGACCACCTGAGGTCGAGTTCCGCCAGCATCATGGGACCACCCTTCCGCCAGTCATGGGACCACCCCTGATATCCACCACTGCCGGCCGAAGAGACATTCGGCTGTGCACATTGAATCGGCTGTAAGTGTCGGGGTGGCTGGCCTGGGGCTAGCTGCGGCAGGGTTTGGCGTCGTCTGTCTCACAGTACGTGACTCATGAATCGGTTGGCCCCTTTGGGTGCCTTTCCCAGGATTTGTCCGTGCTGCATAGCGGGCGACGTCGACCCGGTCGTTCACCTTGATGGCTTGATTAGAAGCTTGCCCGACCCGCAGCCGCGGGTCGTGGCCCGTTACAGGCCTGCCTCGTGGTGACCTTCCCGGGCCGACGCCCGATTACGACGTCCCCGAGCAAGGAGTTGCCGCAATGAGCCCTATCGTCTCAGAAAAGTACGCATTTGTCATTGGCGTGGACACCCATGCCGCCACCCACACGTTCGCCCTCATCGCGGGCGGGACCGGCACCGTTCTCGACCGTTCGGTGTTTCCGACCACCCCGTCGGGCCTGCTCAGAGCGGTGAGCTGGTTGGACCGCAGGGTCGAAGACGCACCGACATTGGTTGTCGTCGAGGGCACAGGGTCCTTTGGTGCGATCCTGACGGCACGTTTGCAGGCGGTCGGACGCGAGGTCGTTGAAGCAGCGAAGATGCCCAGTGGCGATCGGCGTGGCAAGGGCAAGAGTGACGAACTCGACGCCGAGCGGATTGCTCGAGCCGTCCTCGGGCTTGCTACTGCAGATCTTCGGGTGCCTCGGACACTTTCGACTGACCAGGCCCGGGTCGCCATGCGTGTGCTGGTCGTCGCCCGCGAGCAGATGACCGCCGAGCGGACTCGAGCGATCAATGTGCTGGTTGCCTTGGTTCGCACGATCGACCTCGGCATCGATGCTCGCAGGCCCCTCACTGTCGGCCAGATCAAGACGATCGCTGGGTGGCGTCACCGCGACGAAGATGTCACCACGACGACATGTCGTCACGAAGCCACACGGCTTGCCCTTCGAATTCGGACGCTCGATGGTGATCTGGCCAGCAACCGGGCTGACATCACCGAACTGATTCAACAGGACACCCCTCAGCTCCTCGAGCTCACGGGGGTGGGAGCGGTCGTGGCTGCGAGTGTGCTGATCGCATGGTCCCACCCCGGTCGGGTCCGTTCCGAGGCAGCCATGGCGTCGCTTGCCGGCACGAGCCCTATCCCGGCGTCATCGGGGAACACATCCCGACACCGGCTCAATCGCGGCGGCGACCGTCGATTGAATCGTGCAATGACGACGATCACGATCGTCCGTATGAGGGTTGACCCAGCCACCCGCGCCTACGTTGCACGCCGCCGAGCGGAAGGCCGCACAACCAAGGAGATCATGCGGTCGCTCAAGCGCTACATCACCCGGCAGCTATTCCGCACACTCGCCGCCGCGCACCCTATTCCCTGCACTTGACAGATATAGAAGCATCCTGGGCGGAGAGATACTGCCATCCGTCGAAATCGGCGTGTAACTCCAAGTCTGTCTGCCAGGCGTCCTCGACCGCGGGCTTGAACGTGACCACCAGCACCTTCACGGGCTTCTTGGCCTGCTCGCTCATTTTCTTGGCAAGCTGGTAGGAGGCGAACGTTTTACCGAAACGCATCTTGGCGTTCCACAAGAACTGAGGGGCGGCATCTCTGTCCTCAGCCCAGATCGACCTGTAGTAGTCGAACGTGGGCACGAACGTGTAGACCTTGCGCGTTACGTGCTGGGATGACTTGTGGAGGAGGATCAGGAGGCGTGTCAGCCGACAGCAGAGGTAGGACAAGGCGCTTTCTGCCTGGCTCTGGGAGTCGAACGGGCCGATGCAGAGGTAGGTTTCCGATGAGATCGTGCCTGGTCCCCCGAGGAACGGCGTACTGATGATCCTGTGCGGGTAGGTGTCCCTGTTTCCGGTGCCCGGAGCGGCGTAGCCAAGATATACTTTCCACTTGTCGATGAGCGGCATGCCGGTTGATATTGATTTTCTGGGGGTGTAGGCCTTCCCTCCGTTCTGGTAGACAAGCACGTCACCGGCGCTCTTGGCGGCCCCTTGAAAAATGTGCGGAGACCGAACGGGCGGGATGAGCTAACCAGCGGGTCAAAGCGCTTGGTGTCGGGCAGCGAAAGCGATTCGGACGACCCGGTCTCGACACTGAAGACTTTCTTTAGTATCGATAGCCCTTCGTTGAAGCGGATGAAGACGTCCACACCGCTCTCGAGGAGCGAGCGAGTGGCGATCGAAGGTGGATTGTCCTTGAAGTGAGTCGAGACACGGCAGGGCCCGGGGTTGTCCCGGTCCCAGACTGTACGCCGCAATGGAGCCCCTCCCGAAGGAGGGGACGCAGCGTATGGTAAGCGGACCTGTCCAACCGGCGTGGAGCCGCAATGGAGCCCCTCCCGAAGGAGGGGACGCAGACGTGTCAGCGCCCCGGAGCATGACCGACAGAGCACAGGCCGCAATGGAGCCCCTCCCGAAGGAGGGGACGCAGTCCACACTGGTGATCGTCCCTGGGACCCGTGTAGCCGCCGCAATGGAGCCCCTCCCGAAGGAGGGGACGCAGGACAGACCATAGTACGCTCACCCATCCCCGATCGAGGCCGCAATGGAGCCCCTCCCGAAGGAGGGGACGCAGGCTCGTCCAGGTCTTCACCCGCCCCCAGGCTCCGAAAGCCGCAATGG
>JBOGIG010000019.1:0-3751 GCA_050742455.1 Acidimicrobiales bacterium | reverse complement strand
CATCATCTGGCTCTGGCCGGAGGGGGACTGGTGGTCGGGTTCCTGGTTGGGCTGACCGGTGCAGGAGGCGGGGCCGTGCTCACCCCCCTCTTGATCATCGTGTTCGGCGTGCCCGCCGTGGCCGCTGTGGGCTCCGACTTGGCCGCCTCACTGGTCATGAAGCCGGTGGGCGGGCTGGTTCATCTCCACCACCGCACGGTGCGCACCGATCTGGTCCGCTGGCTCAGTCTGGGCTCCATACCCGGGGCCCTGCTCGGAGCGGTCTTCCTCAGCCTGGCGGGTAGCTCGGCTTCCTCCATCCTTAAGCCCCTTTTGGGATTGGCTCTTCTGGCCACCTCGGTGGCCATGATCCTGCGCCGCCGACCCCCCGATCGCAAGGGCGAGGCGCCGACCCTGCGACCCTGGCCCACTGCCGCCCTGGGATTGGCCGGCGGCTTGCTGGTGGGATTGACCTCCGTGGGGTCGGGGTCCTTGATGTTGATCGGGCTGACGTTGCTGTACCCCACGCTTACCAACGCCGAGTTGGTGGGAACCGATCTGGTGCAGGCCGTTCCCCTGGTGGCAGCGGCCACATTGGGCCACATCCTGTTCGGCCACGTGCGCTTCGGCGTAACCGCCGCCCTTTTGGTGGGCGCCATTCCCGGGGTTTACGTGGGGGCCAAACTTTCGGCCCAGTACTCGGGAAAGCTGGCACGGGGCGCTCTGGTGGCGGTATTGCTCGGCACCGGGGTGAAGCTCTTGTGGGCGGCGTGATGCGCCTTGGCGATATTCCACGGAAAGGATCTTGATGTGACCATTGCACTCACCTCCAATGCCGGGACCGACTCCGGGCCGGTGGACCACCTGGACCTACTCGAGGCCCACGCCATATTCATCATGCGCGAGGTGGCAGCTGAGTCTCAGCGTCCCGCCCTTCTGTTCAGCGGAGGGAAGGATTCGGCCGTCCTGTTGCGCCTTGCCGAGAAGGCATTCCGGCCCGCCCGCCTCCCCTTCCCGTTGGTTCAGGTCGACACAGGTCACAACTTCCCCGAGGTGTTGGAGTTCAGAGACCGGCGCGTGGCCGCCATGGGCGAGCGCCTGGTGGTGGCCTCGGTGCAGGATTCCATCGACAATGCCCGGGTGCGGGATCCCGGGTTTGGGGCCTCGCGCAACCGGCTCCAGAGCGTGACACTGCTCGACGTTATTGCCTCTCAGGGCTATGACGCCTGCATCGGTGGGGCCCGGCGGGACGAGGACAAGGCCAGGGCCAAGGAACGGGTTTTGTCTTTCCGGGATTCCTTTGGCCAGTGGGAGCCTCGCAATCAGCGTCCCGAGTTGTGGCATCTCTACCAGGGAACGGTGAGCCCCGGTGAGCACCTACGGGCTTTTCCTCTCTCGGACTGGACCGAGCTGGACGTCTGGCAGTACATCGCCCGGGAGCATATCGAGCTGCCGTCCATCTATTACGCCCACGAGCGCCTAGTAGTGGAGAGAGGGGGCATGTTGCTGGCGGTGAGCGAGTGGGTCGTGCCCGCACCAGGCGAGACGGTTACCCGGGAAATGGTTCGATTTCGCACCGTAGGCGACATGACTTGCACCGGTGCGGTGCGCTCTGAGGCCTCCACCCCCCAAGAGGTCATTGCCGAGGTTGCCACGGCTCGTATCACCGAACGGGGAGCCAGTCGGGCCGACGACAAGTTCTCTGAATCCGCCATGGAGGATCGCAAGCGCGAGGGCTATTTCTAATCGTGACTCTGGTGACGACCGAATCCGCCGGTGCGCTGGGGGGCTTGTGATGGATCTGCTCCGCTTCGCCGCGGTTGGTTCGGTGGATGACGGAAAGTCCACGCTCATAGGTCGACTCTTGACCGACTCGCGCCAACTCTTCGATGATCAGATCGAAGCCATCGAAGAGGCCAGCCGGCGCCGGGGTCACGACGGGGTGGATCTGGCCTTCGTAACCGATGGTCTGAAGGACGAGCGGGATCAGGGGATCACCATCGACGTCGCCTACCGCTATGCGGCCACCCCCCGGCGCAAGTTCGTTATCGCCGATTGCCCCGGCCATTTCCAGTACACCCGCAATATGGCCACGGGGGCTTCGACGGCCGATCTGGCTCTGGTGGTGGTGGACGCCCGTCAGGGAATGAGGGAGCAGACCCGTCGCCATCTGTGCATCGCTGCGCTGCTCGGCGTGCGCCACTTCCTGGTGGCAGTCAACAAGATGGACCTGGTGGATTGGGACCAGTCGGTGTTCGAAGAGGTGGCCGGGGCCATGACTTCTCTGGCCCAAAGCCTGGGGGCGGCTTCGGTGGAGTGCATTCCCATATCGGCCCTGCTCGGCGACAACGTGGCCTCAGCGTCGACGTCCGCTCATTACTACCACGGTCCCAGCGTGCTCGAGGCTCTGGAAAATGCACCTACCGGCACGGTTGTCGCCGGATCGGGCGCCCGGCTTCCCGTCCAGTGGGTCCTGCGCCATCCGGGCGGGGGACGCAGCTATGCAGGCATGATCAATGGCGGCCCCCTCAGCGTTGGCGACGAGGTGGTCGTCCTGCCTTCGGGTCAGCGCTCCCGCATTGGAGTCATAGAGAACTTCGATGGGCCGATGGAACAGGCCCGGGCTTCACTTTCCGTGGCGGTGAGGTTGGAGGATGACCTGGACGTGTCTAGGGGCGACTTATTGGCCCTAGTCAAAGATGCCCCGGTGCCGACCAGATCATTCGAGGCCACGCTGTGCTGGTTCGCCGAGCAGCCGCTCGGGGCAGGAACCAAGTTCCGGATCAAGCACACCACCCGGGTCGCCCCGGCGGTGGTGGCCGAGATATCCAGCCGACTGGACGTCAACACCATGGTGACCCGGGATGCCGACAAGCTGGAGCCCAACGACATCGGTGTTGTCCGCCTCGATGTCGGTGCTGCCCTCGCCCTGGACGATTACCGGGTCAATCGGATCACCGGCAGCTTCGTCCTGATCGATGAATTGTCCAATGCCACGGTGGCGGCGGGGATGGTCGGCCTGCCCGTGCCGGCCCTGGACGATCGCCCGTCCTGAAATTCGCCACCTGGCCCACCTGGCCCATCCGGCCTACCGGCCCTCGGGGTGGGGTGTGGCTCAGGCCCAGTTCATGAGGGAGGACAGCTCGGGAGCCGAAGCCAGGGGACGACCCCGCCGGTCGACCCCGCACAGCCTGCGCCAGCCCCGGGTTACACCAGACTTGCCGAACACCCCGGCCTCCATCAGCGTGGCCAGGATGGGGCGGGTGGCGGCCTGGCGCAATGCGGTGCGCTGGGGAGTGCGCTGCACGGCTTTCCATGTCTTCCACATGGGAAGCCCCACACTGCGGTACACGCCTGGGTCGACCATGTTGGCGAACATCCCGCCGATCACCACGGGAGAAAAGTGTCGTACCGCAGCTCGATCGCGCCGGGACGTTGTGGGCCAGGACTCGGCCAGGAGCATGCGGCCAAAGGCCAGGTGACGAGCCTCCTCCTGACGGTGATAGCGATTGACGGCCTTGACGAATGGGTCGGTATCGGGATGCTCCGACGCCAGCTTCTGGAACAGGTCGGGGATTTCCTCGCCTCCCAAGATGAGAACGCACAGGAGCGCGGGACGCCTGATGATTCTACCTATCATGGCATTTTCAAAGGTTCGAACCACCCAGTTCCCATACGGGCTTTTGTAGGCGGGCGTGAGTTGTTCCTGGAGGCGCACGAACAGGCGGGAGTGGCGGGTCTCCTCGCCGATCTCGTGGAGCATGTAGTTGAT
>JBOGIG010000018.1:0-2067 GCA_050742455.1 Acidimicrobiales bacterium | reverse complement strand
CCGGAGACGTCGAAGGCTTGGTCGCTGCACTGCATCGCCTGGCCGGGGATCCTGTGCTTCGAGAGACGATTGCGAACGCCGGGCGGTCGACGGCGGCCGAACTGGGCGTTGATCGGCTGGCCCAGGTTCTGGAGACGTGGCATCAGGCAGCATTGGGCGGTCAGGTTCAGTCCCGGCCGGCGCATCGCCCGTCCCTGCTTGCCGACCGGTTCACCGAGTAGATTCGCCTGATGGGTGGCGCCGTTCAACTGGTTGAGCCTTCATGGGCTGGGGACACTTCCCCCGGTGACTGAGGGTGGGTAACGAGGATCCGGCGGTCACCGTTGTTGTGGCCACCCGCGATCGACCACAGTTGCTGGGCGAAGCCCTGGATGCCATCCGAACCTCCCTCCGCCCCGTCGACCACTTGATTGTGGTCGACTCGGCGTCTCGAAATGACTCGGTCAGGACCGTTGCCGAATCGCATGGCGCTTTGGTCCTGCGCTGCGAGGTCCCGGGAACATGCCTGGCCCGCAACATTGGATTGCGGGCGGCTTGTACCGAGATCGTCGCCTTCACCGATGACGACTGCCTGCCCCACGAGGGATGGTTGCGCGAGGTTTCCGCTGCGTTCGCCCGCCCGCCCATTCCTGACTTCCTCACCGGCAGGGTGATTGCCCACGAGCCCCGACCTGGGCGGGCGCAGGCAGTCCTGTCCGTGACCGAAGAGACCCGACGAGTGCGGATCGTGGCCGGAGTCGATCCGTCGAGCGTAGGACACGGGGCAAACATGGCGTGGCGGCGGACCGTGCTCGAAGCAATCGGGGGGTTCGACGAGTTCTTGGGCCCGGGGGCCCCCTTCAAGGCGGCTGAGGACCACGACGTGGTTTGGAGAGCGCTACGGGCCGGCTATTCCGGATGCTTCGAGCCCGAGGCTGTCGTCTCACATCGCCAGTGGCGTTCCCGCCGGGAGCAGCTTCGCACCTATTACGGCTACGGGGTTGGATCGGGGGCTTTGGCCATGAAGCGGTGGCGGATGAGAGACGCTGGCCTCCAGAGCCACTCTGTGTCGAGGTTGGGGACATTGCGACAGGGCATGGGCGACATCGTGTGGCCCCATGGCGTCATCGGCCCCATGAAGTCGATCCGCAACGGATACGAGATGGGGGTGCTGGTGGAGCTGGCCATGTTGGCGGGCGGTATCCAAGGGATGATGGCGGCCCGGACCACCGCCTTGTGCCGGGAGCGATTCTCCCGGTCCGATCAACAGGGAATCGCCCGGTAAGCCGGAGGGGCAGAAGACCAGGCTTGAGGTAGGCAAAGAAGGGTTGAGGGCCTACGTATCGAATATATGAGCACACCCGGTCGAGGCCGTAGGGGTCTTCGAAATCAGGTTGACCCCAAGAGGTTGGAATGCCTAACGTCCCACGGATGCGTCAAACGGAGCCGGGCCGGCACCAATGACCGGACAACCACGAATGAGGAGCCTGTGAGCCGACCAAGACCACTAGTACCCCTACCTCGGGATACAGATGGTGGAGCGTCGGTCAATGGTAGAAGTCGGGATGATGTGAAAACGACCACCCCTTCGGTCCCACCGGCGACCGGCACCGATGCAGTCCGCGGCACCGGTACAGTCCAGGAAGCCGCTGGCCACACCGGTTTGAGGCCGCCTTACTGGCAGGTCCGCCTGTGGCGAACTCTGCGCACCGACCCCCTCAGGGCTTTGTTGGTGGGGGTTGTGCTCGGGGTGGTCCTGGCCTTCCTCGGAGCCATCGGGTCCCTCGGCGGGTCGACCACGTGGACGAGCAAGACGGTCATGCTGATCAACGACCCGTTTGCACTGGCCACGGCCGGCGACCAGGGACAGCTACTCAAGCTCGATGCTCTGCGCATCAAGTACTCCGGCCTGGTTGCGACCAACGTGATCGCACAGCCGGTGGCCCGAGAGTTGAACCTGCCAACGGAGAAAGTTCTCAAGTCGGTCACCACCCAGGTGCCGCTCGAATCCCTCCTCATGAACGTGGTCGCCACGTGGTCCAATCCCAACGAGGCTCGCCGGCTGTCCCAGGCCGTGGCCGACCAGGT
>JBOGIG010000017.1:0-9069 GCA_050742455.1 Acidimicrobiales bacterium | reverse complement strand
TATTTTGTCGACCTCATCGACCACCGGCGTCGGCGGCCAGGTGACGATCTTCTGTCGGCCCTGATTGCCGCCGAGGAGGAGGGCGATCGCCTGACTCAGGATGAGCTCCTATCCATCCTGGTCCTGCTCTTGGTGGCCGGTCACGAGACCACGGTGAACCTGATCGGAAACGCTGTTCTCAACATGATGCGCCACCGCGACCAGTGGGAGCGGCTGGTGGCCGAGTCCGGCCTGGTCAACTCGGCGGTCGAGGAGGTCCTCCGCTTTGATCCGCCGGTGCAGTTCGACGGCCGCCAGGCCACCGCCGACATCGAAATCGGGGGCGTGGTGATCCCCGAAGGACACTTCGTCCTCCTGGTGCTGGGGGCCGCCAACCGGGATCCGGCGGTGTTCCACGACGGCTTTGTCTTTGACATCTCCCGGGCCGAGGCCCGTCATCACCTGTCCTTCGGATTCGGGATCCATCATTGCCTGGGCGCTCCGTTGGCCCGCATGGAGGCTCAGGTCGCCCTGTCCAGCCTGGCCCAGCGGGCTCCCAGCATGACCCTGATGAGTGATGAAGTGACCTATCGGGAGAACTTCATCCTGAGGGGTCTGGAGACTCTTCCCCTCGCTCTGGTCTCTTAGGCTTCCTCTCCGGGGCGAGGCGCTCGAAAGTTCTCCTTAGCTGGCCGGCCTGGTCGGGATCGGCCAACACCAACACCTCATCGCCGGCTCGCAACTCGGTGTCGGCCCGCACGGCGATGAGGTGCCCACTCCGGACGATGAAGCTGATCCAGGCATCCTCAGTCAGGTCGGCCAGGTCTGCGATGGTGTGCCCATCAGCCGGGGCCCCGGTGGTGATGGTGAGGCGGTGCACCCCGTTGGGCTCATTGCGCAGGCTGACCCCGAGGGACCACGGCTCGGGTTCGACGATGCGCATGGGAACGCCGAGGCCACGGGCCACTACGGGAGCCAAGGTCCCTTGAACCACCACGGAGAACACCACCACTATGACCACGATCCCGTAAAGGCGCTCGGCCTGGGCCACGGGGGACGCCAGCAAAAAGGTGCCGAGCAATATGGGCACAGCGCCCTTGAGCCCGGCAAAGAGAACAAAATTGCGTTGGGGGCCTGGGAGTCGGGCCGGAATTAGGCACAGACCCACCAGTACCGGGCGGATGATCAGGGCCAGGACCCCACCCAGAATCAATCCAGGCACCCAAACGTCGGCCCGAGCCAGTTCGCCCAGATTGATGGTGAGACCGAGGATGACAAAAGCCACGATCTCACCCAGGCTGGCGAGGGCGGAGTGGAACCGTTCGATCTCACGCTTGTAGGGGGCGTGACCGTCGCCCAGCATGATCCCGGCCACGAACACTGCTAGGAATCCCGATCCGTGCGCCACGGTGGCCACCCCGTAGAGTCCGAGCACTCCAGCGAGCGTGCGCAGAGGGTAAAGACCTTCCCCTGGTAGGGGCACCTTGCGCATGAACCACCCGAGCGCGCGCCCTCCGATGATGCCGACGGCAGCTCCGACCCCCATCTGGAGGGCGAACTGACCAGCCACCTGGGCCGCAGCACCCGCGCTGAGATGGCCGGCCGCAATGAGGCTCGCCATGAGGGCGATCCCCACCGGGTCGTTGGCCCCTGATTCCCCCTCAAGGATCGTGCCGCTGCGGCCAGTGATCTCCCGCTTTCCCAGCACCGAGAACACCACGGCCGGATCTGTGGGGGCCACCGCCGTGCCCACCAAAACCGAGACGTACCAGGCCAACCCGAAGGCAAAGTGGACCAGCGCGGCTCCGGCGGCGACGGTAAGGAAGGTGCCGATGACTCCGACGACTGCGATGGGGGCGGCCGCCGAACGAAATCGGCTCCAACCGATATGCATACCCCCGTCGAACAGGATGAAAAGAAGGGCAATAGTGACAACCCGCTCGACCGTTCGCTCCGGGGGGATGTGCAGAGCCGGGATGACCTTGACGGCGATGGCGGCGCCGACCAGCACCAGGGCGGGGGAGGGGAGTCGTACCCGCTTGGACAGGCGGCTGGACAGCACCGCTACCATCCCTACTGCCCCCGTGAGCAACACGACTCCGCCAAACGCTCTGGTATCCACCACGGTTGCTTTCTGTCCGACCCCGTCAACGGTGCTTGGCGCCACCGGCCTCTCGGCCCGATGAGCTCAGGGCAACGGCGGCGTTAGTTCAACAGGTCGGGCTGCTCGGCCACTATGCGGTCCCACAGGGGTTGGAAGCTGAACCAGCCGGCCAGGTGGCTGCCAACGTAGCCGCTGGTCTTTTTGGCCATGTCGGGGTCGATCAGGATGGGCTTGCCGGCCGCTTCGGCCAAGAGCTGGGCCTGGCATGAGCGTTCCATGGTGATGAACCACCACACGGCCTCGTCTACCGACTGGCCCACCGTCAACAAACCATGATTGCGAAGTATCACGGCCTTGGACTCGCCGAGCGCTACTCCGATGCGCTTGCCCTCCTCGATGTCGACAACCACGCCGGTGTAGTCGTCGAACACGGCGTGGTCGTCGTAGAAGGCGCAGGCATCTTGGGTTATTGGGTCGAGCGGTCGTCCGAGGGAGGACCATGACTTGCCATAGATGGAGTGCGAGTGGGCTGCGGCAATGACGTCGGGCCGTGCGGCATGGACCTGTGAGTGGATTGCGAAGGCCGCCTCGTTGACAGGTCGGTCGCCTTCGACCACTTCGCCCCGATCGTTGACCCGAATCAGGTCACTGGACTTGATCTGGCCAAAATGCATGCCGAAGGGGTTGACCCAGAAGTGATCTGAGTGCTCGGGATCGCGGGCGGTGATGTGCCCGGCCACGCCCTCGTCGAAGCCGAAGCGGGAAAAGAGCCTGAACCCGGCGGCCAAGCGCTCCTTGCGGTGCTGGCGTTCGTCCTGGACCGAGTCGAATGTAGGGGGGAGTGTCATGTTCTTGGCGGCTGGCATCGGGGCCCCTCCTCGTCAGGTCTGGGTGGCTTTTGGGGTCCCATGATGAGACCCATCCAACATTGTACGGCCTGAGTCGGCCAGTGTCCGCCCTTCGGTATCTGACCGGCTGAGATACGATCGGTCGGTGGCCCGTTGTCGTCGAACCCAGCATGTCGCATCGGTTCTCGTTGGCGCCGTGGCCGTGATGGTCCTTGCGACTGGATTTGCCGGCGGGGCGGGCGCTGCCCCTTTGGGCCCGGCGACATCGAGGGCCAGCGCGTTGACCGCGCAACTCCCGGTGGCCCCCAACTTCGCCTCGGGCATCATCCATGAGCTCTTGTCGCCCGGGTCTTCGCCCAGCGGGGCCAACAATTTCGCTTGCCGGCCGACATCGGCCCACCCCCGGCCAGTCGTGCTCGTCGCCGGCACTTTCGGTGCCATGGGCGATTCATGGCAGGCCCTGTCACCGATGCTGGCCAACGCCGGGTACTGCGTGTTCGCCCTCAACTACGGCGGAAACTCCTACGGGTCGATTCACGGATACGGGGACATCCCAACCTCGGCCGCTCAGCTCCAGGTCTTCGTGCAAAGCGTTCTGAGCGCCACCAAGGCCTCGGAGGTTGACATCGTCGGTCACTCCCAGGGGGGAATGATGCCCCGCTACTACATCGACTTTTTGGGGGGTGCATCGAAGGTTCACACTTTGGTGGGCCTGGCCCCATCCAACCACGGGACCACCTTGTTCGGCCTCGCCACCCTGGCCCAGGCCAGTCCCGGATCCAATGCTTTTCTCGATGGTTACTGCCCCGCCTGTTCGGAGCAATACGCGGGATCGCCGTTCATGACCCATCTCAACGCCGGGGGGGACACCGTGCCCGGACCCAATTACACCGTTATCGAGACCCGATACGACGAGGTGGTTACTCCCTACACCTCGGCCTTTCTGGCCGGACCCCACGTGTCCAACATCACCCTGCAGGACCAGTGTGGATTGGACTTTTCCGACCACCTGGCCATCATCTACGACCCGGTGGCGCTGGGTGACGTGATGAATGCCTTGGACCCGACCCATGCCGTCCCCCCGCCTTGCCGGCTTGTCCTGCCCGGAGTCGGGGGCTGATGCGATGAACCATCGGGCATCGCTGGCCCATGGCCCTGACCACAATGGGAATAAGGGCGTCCGGATGGGACGGTGCAGATCATGATCGTGGTGTTATTCGCCATCTTCTTGTTGTTGTTCGTAGTGCTGCCTCTGGTCGGCCTCGCCCTGTGGACCCTCATCAGCACCGCCATCGTCGGCCTGATCATCGGAGCCCTGGCTCGCTTGGTCATCCCCGGGCGCCAGTCCCTGGGGGCCGTCGGTACGATCCTGAGTGGACTGGTCGGCGCCATCGTGGGCGGGGCCATCGGCCGGGGCATCGGGACGGGACACATCGCCACCCTGGTCCTCGAAATTGCGGTGGCCGTCCTGGCCGTGTTGGCCATCACCGGAGCCGAAAAACGCCGGACGTCGCACCGGCCCTGACCGGCCGGCAGTCCTTCGCAAGGAATGTGGTGATCAGGGCTGGACAACAATATCGGTAAGCGATATACTGAGAACCAGGATACCGACGTCGCGAGAGATTCCCACCGAAGGCGGTATCGAAAAGAGGTGACAGAGATGATCGTCGTTGAAACTCTCGGCGTAATCCTGGTAGCAGTTACTGCGGTCGTAGTTACGGCCATGGCCATTTCCGGCCTTCTTGGAGCACTGGGGGCCGTTAGGATCACAGAACGACCTTGGCACCACTCCGGCCATCTTGGCGGGCATCACCCGAACCATCTCGGGGGGGGACACCACTAAGGCCGCGTGGGTACCCCAAGGTCAGTTCAACTGGGAGCAGCCGAATACGTTGCAGCTTACGGACTTCACGTTGGAATAGATGCTGGTCCAGTTGTGAAACGTAGTTTGAACCACATAGTTGATCGTGACGTCGCTGAATCCAGGCGTGACCGGGGTGTCCACGTAGGACAGCCCGGCCACGTTGGCGGCCAAAACCGAGTATGACGTATTGCCGGCTCCGGACGAGGACAGCACGTTGTAGGTCCCGGCGTGAGGATCGATCGACGCCGTCCAGTTCAGCGTCACGGGTTGGAAGAACCCGGTGGAGTCGACCAGGTTGGTCGGGGGAGCCAAGATGTCGGTGGATACCAGGGCCGCACCGGGCGGGGGAGTGGTGCCGGCGACGGAGGTGAACAACGCAGTGGCCGACTTGGCAGGCCATAGGGCCACGAAGCCGACGGCTAGCCCCGCGACCACAATTGCCCGCCGCATTCTCAGACACCGGCTTCGATTTCAGACCCGATCGCATGTCTTGGGGCCACCAATCTGGGCAGGAGCATCCCCAGGACTGCGGCGACTATCAGTACCAACACGCCCAAGCGGACGATCGGGATGGTGACGAAAGAATAGACATAGCCGATCCAGGGGACGACCATGCGTACCCGCCAGGCTCGAGCCCCCATCAAAACGGCCTTCCACTGGTCAGGCGCCGGGTTGGCATCACCTTTGGTCACTATGGCAACCGCCCCCAGGGTATCGGTGACGCTTTGGACCCGGTGGGCAACGGTGGTACCACCCTCACCGGGGGGCTTGAAGACGATGATCTGGCCGGGACTGACCGAGGAGACCGGCTCGGGCATCACGATGGCCTCTGAGCCGGTGGGCATGGCTGGTGACATCGAGCCCGTTCTGATGGTCTCGAGCTTCCACTGTCCGCTAACCACGCCGCCGATGACGACGGCCCCGCCGAGGCATATGACCACTGTGACCAGTGAGACGACCACCCGGATAAGGCGCCGGACCTTACTTGGCCGGGCCCCACCAGGACGGACCTCACCGGGCCTACCGGACCGGACCTCACCGGGCCTACCGGACCGGACCTCACCGGGCCTACCGGACCGGACCGTGGGGTGGGTGGGGACAGGTTGGAGGTCCGGTCCGTCGGCCTCGGGGGGGGCCGGCTGGACCGGGAGGGTTGGGGCCATGGCTATTGAGCCGAGCCGTTGCGTTGGGTAGCAGTGAAGGTGTAGGTGATGTTGGTCGACAGCCCTTGGAAGGTGTTGCCGGCCGAGATGGGAAAGGCCAGGTGAACCAGTAGATGATCGACCGTGCCACCGGTACCGGCTAGGACCGAGAGGTTCGACAACGCGGCATTGGTCTGTAGTACCGGAACTGGACTCGAATTGCTACCCAGCACGGCCGACGTGGTGCCCGTACAGGTGTAGGTATAGGCCGGAGCTGTGCCGGCCTCGGTCCAGGGAATCGAGCACTTCGAGACCACAAGCTGCAAGCCGTTGACCGAATCGCTGGACAAGAGGGTGGCCCCAGGCGAGAAGCTGTCCGAAAGGGTGACACCGGCCAGGGCAATATTATTGGTCGGGTCATTGGACAGGTCCACGGAGCGATCGATGGTGTCCCCGGGCACGATGTTCACTGCGCCCACTGTCAGGCGGTTGGCCGAGCTTCCGGTGGCTCCGAGAACGATCTTGACCGTACCGGAGTTGGTGGCTTGACCGCTGCTGGTAACGCTTGAATTGAACGTGGAAAAAGCCCCAGCTCCCACAGCGGCGAAACCCCCACCCACCAGGAGGGTGGCCAACGCCATCCGGCGCAGCGATCCCGGGATAGATCCGCCGAACGTAGCCATCGAACGCAAAGAAATTGTCACTTAGGTTCCTTTTTTGGGAGCCTCCTTGCCTGGGTGTGCTGGGAGCGACTGAGCTGGGATCGGGCGTGACTGGCGTGAGAGGGCATCAGAGATGCGTGCCTTTCTCTTCGGCTTCGCCCCTTGATCCCTTTAGCAGATTCTACCTAGCGTCTCACCAGTGATACACTGGCCACCGTCTCACTGGTGATACACTGATCGCCATGGCATCGGTGACAGTGCGCGACCTTCGCAACCATGGGGGAGAGGTGCTCGATAGAGTCGCCCGTGGAGAGTCTTTGGTGGTGACTCGTGACGGTGCAGAAATTGCCGAGTTGCGACCTCGTGCACGCAAAAGTCCCTCGGCTGCCGATCTCATAGCGCGCCGGCGCGCCTTGCCGGTCGTTGATCCTTCCCGCATGCGCTTAGACCTTGATGCGATTCTGGAGCCCGGCCTGTGACCGAGCCAACAGGTCGGGGGATGCTGGATACCTCGACGTTAATCCTGCTCGGCCGCCTTGAAGATCCGGCCGACCTGCCCGAGGAGTCCGTCGTTAGCGCCATTACCTTGGCGGAACTCTCTGTCGGACCGCATGTAGCCCGCACGGTCGAGCAGAGAGCCGCCCGACAGGCGCATCTCCAGCAGGCAGAGTCTGATTTCGATGCCATCGCCTTCGACGCTGCCGCCGCACGTGCGTTTGGTCGGGTAGCGGCATCACTACGATCGGCTGGCCGCAAACCAGCGGCCCGAGCCTACGACGCGTTGATCGCCGCATCGGCCCTGGCCGAGGGCATCCCGTTGTATACATGCAACCCTGATGACTTCGCCGGGATTGAAGGACTCGAGGTCCGGGCAATTCCGCACCCCGACCGCCGTTAGGCCAGCCGCAACGTACGGCGTTACTTTACATAACGACCCTTATCGGCGTATTTAATACGTAGGTCTTGAACAGACCGTTAATCGGACCTATTCTGTCGGTTGTGCGGACGTTGCCGATCTCTACAGTCAAGAGCAAGCTCAACGAGTACGTCGACGCCGTCTCGGTCACCCATGAGCAGGTGACAATCACCAAGAACGGCTCCCCAGCCGCAGTGCTGATCGGCTCGGATGAGTGGGAGTCGATCCAAGAGACGCTGTTCTGGCTGTCTCAGCCGGGCATCCGCGACACCATCGCCGAGGCCGAGGACGACATCGCCACAGGACGCATACACGGCGAGGACGACATCCGAGCTGAGTTCGGCGTTCCGAAGCGCTACAGCTGAGACCCGCCAGTGTGGCCTACGACGTCCAGCTGACCGGGCCGGCTCGCCGAGCGCTTCAGGGCATCCCGCCCCGTATCGTGCCAGCCATCATCGAGTTCGCCTTCGGTGATCTGGCCCGCGAGCCGCACCGCGTGGGCAAGCCACTCGAGCGCGAGCTCACTGGTCTGTTCGGAGCGCGCCGCGGCCCCTACCGGCTGCTCTATCGCATCGATGACGAAGCACGACGCGTCTACGTCGTCCACATTGACCACCGCGCTGACGTCTACCGCCCGCGCTGAAGCCAACCTGCGCGATCTGAAACAGGATTCCAATAAATGGGTGATCGCCTAAGAGGCCCGACCCTGATCCTTGCGGTAAGTCTCCAGAAGGCGCAGCCAGATCTCCGAAAGGGTCGGGTAAGACGGCACGGCGTGCCAGAGACGGTCCAGCGGGACTTCTCCGACCACGGCCACGGTAGCGGCATGAACCAGCTCGGCCACGCCTGGACCGACAAATGTCGCCCCCAGGACCACACGGCGGTCAGGGTCGACCAGCATCTTGGCCCAACCACGGTAGTGGTCGGCGTAAAGGGCGGCACCGGCCACATTGCCCAGGTCGTACTCCACGGCATGGACCTCGATCCCTTGTTCACGAGCCTGGGCCTGGGTCAGTCCGACCGCGCCCACCTGGGGTTCGGTGAAGATCACCTGGGGTACGGCCCGACTGTCCGCGGTGGCGTTGAAGGGCCCCCATGAAACGGTCGCAATCGGGGCATTGCGTGCCCGGGCGGCAATGGCATCGCCACAGATCCTGGCCTGGTATTTGCCCATGTGGGTCAGGAGCGCTCGATGATTGACGTCACCGGCGGCATAGAGCCAATCCCGCCCAGGTCCCTTGACCCGACACGACTCGTCTACATCCAACCAGGTTCCGGGCTCCAAGCCGACGCTTTCCAGCCCCAGATCGTCGGTGCGTGGTTCCCGACCGGCGGCCACCAGAACCTCGTCGGCTTCGATGGCGTCGCCTGACTCGGGATAGATAGTGACAAGACCCGGGGCGCGGCGTCTCTCTACCCGGTCCACTTTGACCCCGGTGCGAACGTCCACGCCCCGCTTGGTCAGAGCATCGGCCACCAGTTGGCCGGCTTCGGGCTCGCAGCTCGACAGCAGTCCGGGCCCGGCTTCGAAGATCGTCACCTGGGTAGCTCCCA
>JBOGIG010000016.1:0-10050 GCA_050742455.1 Acidimicrobiales bacterium | reverse complement strand
GCTCATCCGGTGATGGTCGGCGGGTTGGAGCCGGCCAGCAGGGAGGTGGTGCTCGACGAGATGGTGCTGGGGAGGAGGAAGCCGAGCAAGGGGAGGTTCGGGATGATGGGGTGGTTCTTGTAGTCGTCGGTGACGGTGACGGTGATGCAGTTGTTCTGGGCCACGTCCTTGGGACAGGTGGCCACCGAGGTGGTGCACGTAATGCCGACCGTGTTGTTGTTGCAGGTCTGGCCCGAGCCGAGGATCCAGCCCAGGGTATTGGTGGCCTGACCGGTGGCGGCGGCTACGGCGCCAGCTTCGGTCTTGTCGCCGTTTTGAGGAGCGGGGACGGCGGCCCGGGCCGCGTCCGACGCCGCCTGGGTGATCGATTGCTTGACGGCCAGGGCCACGCCAAAGGAAACGATGGCATAGAGGATGGCGACCAGGAGGGGCACCACCAGGGCGAACTCGATCAAAGCGGCGCCACTCTGGCCCCGCCCGCGACCCTCGCGGCGCCCGCCGTCCAGGTTCCGCCCGCCGTCCAGGTCCCGCCCGCGACCCTCGTGGCGCCTGTCGCCCGGAGTTTGCATCAAACGCACGCCCTTTCCCGTCGAGTCGAGACTTCCCAGTGGCTACTGGGTCAGTATCCCCCCGGGGTCCCGGGGGGTCTATAGGCCTATCGGCCCATATACGAAGGATGTGTAGTTCTGTATGGTCGATATCAAGGACTGCAAGGTCCTGTCCGATAAGAACCATGTAGGCCCTTTGAAAGTGTCCCAGAGACCTTTCCGACAGAGTGGAGCGTCAATTGAAACAGCGAGCCAACGTATTGATTGCAATTGGCGTGGCCGTGTTCCTGGTCGGCGGGGCCCTGGTACTGGGTGCCCTGCACTCTTCCAACGGCACGACCACGGCGTCGAAGTCGGTGATCAACACCGGAGCTCCCGTGCTCGTCGCCACCCAGAACCTGCCGGCCGGAGCCTCGGGGACGGCAATCGTCAACCACCATTTTGTATCCTTGAAAGTCATCCCCGCCGGGCAACGTCATACCGACGACCTCACTTCGCTGGCCGCCCTCGGAAATCAGACGTTGGCCGCAAACGTCGCATCCGGACACGTGATCCAGGCGTCGGACCTCAAGGCTGCAGCGGCCACCTCGCTGTCGGTTCCCGCCGGTGACCAATCCGTGGCCGTCACCCTACCCACGGGCCAGGCCGGGGTGGCCGGCTACATCAACCCGGGCGACCAGGTCAATGTCTATGCAAACATCACCAAACCGTCGGTGGGGGGCACGGGCAACACCAACCTCCCCATTCCCTGTACCCAACTGATCGCCTCGAACGTTCCCGTCCTCGATGTGTCCAACCACATTCCCGATTACTCCAGCGCACCCAGCCCGGCGGGACGAGCCGTTCCCGCCAATCTGACCTTCCTGCTGGCCGTCAATCCAGGCCAGGCCCAGGCCATCGTCTTCATGGCGTCCAACGAATCCCTCTACCTGGCCAAGTCCGCTTCGGGTCAGGCCCCCGCCCCGTCCGGGCACTGCACCGGCACGACTCAGCTCGTGTCCCAGCCTTGATAAAGACCAAGATCCTCGTGGCCTCTCGGGGCCGGACCCTGGCGGCCGAGGTGCAGGCCGGCCTGGGCGCGGGGTACCAGGTCCACTCCTGCACCCGGGTCGGGGACCTGTTTCGGTATCTCTTCGAGCACGGGCCGTTCGACCTGTTGGTGGCCGGTCCGACCATGGACAACGCAGCGGGAATGGCCCGGCTGTCCCGGGTGCGAGACCAGCACCCCGAACTGGGACTGGTCCTGGTCCTGCCCCCCCAACCCACGGCCGGCATCCGCTCCATCGTGCGCACCGGGGCATCCGACGTCGTCGAGTACCCCTGCGATCCGGCCCAGCTCCACCTGGCCGTACGCCGGGCCCTCAAGTACTCGCAGTGGGCCGACACCGCGGCCCGCTCGGCCCGGGAGGCGGCCCTGGCCGACATCGTGGCCACCCCGGTGCTGGGCACGGTGTTCACCGTGGCCTCCCCCAGCGGTGGGTGTGGCAAGACGTTCTACGCCACCAACCTGGCCTATCAGCTGGCCCGCACCACCGGTCAGCGGGTCTGCCTGGTGGACCTTGACCTCCAGTTCGGCGAGGTTTCCACAGCACTGCGCCTCAAGAGCCGCTACACCATCTCGGACGTGTTGAATCAGGGTGGTGACGGCTCGGCCGACGACGAGGGCGAATTCGGTGAGGTGGAAAGGGCTCTGGAGGACCACATCGACGAGTACCTGGTGGCCCACGACGCAGGATTCTGGGTGCTGCCCGCGCCACGGGAGCCGGCCGAGGCCGACCACATCAGCCCGGCCCAGGTGACCAAGGTCATCGAGGCCCTTCGCCAGCGCTTCGACTACCTCATCGTCGACACACCGGCCCAACTATCCGAAATAGTTCTCTCGGCCTTCGACCAGTCCACCCGGCTCATCTGCCTGGCCACCCTGGACCTGCCCAGCGTGCGAAACATGGTGATCTTCCTCAACACCCTCGAACGCCTCAAGATCTCCTCGGACGACATCTCCATCATATTGAACAAGGTGGAGTCGGACGTGGGTATCAATATCAACGAGGTCCCCGACGTTTTCCACCACCCGTTGGACTCCATCCTTCCCTATGCCAAGGAAGTGAGCCGGTCCATCAACCAGGGCCTGCCTGTGCTGGCCACCTCGCCCAACTCGGATCTGGCCCGGCGCATGGTCACCGGCATGGCCGCCTACGTGCCCGGGGCGGCAGGCACAAACGGCTCCTCGTCCAACGGCTCGACCGCCCTGGCTCCCGCCCCGTCCATGGGGGTCCGCCTCTTCCGCCGGGCCCTGGCCCTCAAGTCCTGATCAGGAGAGATCGATGAAGCTGTCCGAGAAGCTGGCCAACATGAATGACGGTCCGGCCGAAGAGGTCGAAGAGCCCGACGCCCTGGTGGGCACTGTCCCCAAGACCCGGGCCGCGCGCAAGGCGCCGGCGGCGCCCGGCCGGCGGGGGGGGGCCAAGCGCAGCGAGGCGGACACCTGGTTCGATTCCAAGCGCCAGGTCCATCAATTGGTCCTTGCCGAGGTGGCCCCCAAGATGGGCAAGCTCTCGGCCCACGCCCTCGCCGGCGAGGTGCGTTCGTCGGTGGACCGCATCCTGGCCCGGGAGGACATCGGGGTGTCGCCCATAGAGCGGCGGCGCTTCGTCCAAGAGGTGATACAGGACACCCTTGGCTACGGCCCGCTGGATCCCCTGCTGCGCGACAACGAAATCACCGAGATCATGTGCAACAACTACGCCGAGATCTGGATAGAAAAAGCCGGGCGCATCACCCGTACCGATGCCGGCTTTGCCGATGAGAATCACTACCGCCAGGTGATCGACAAGATCGTCTCTGCCGTGGGACGCCGGGTGGACGAGGCCTCGCCCATGGTCGACGCTCGCCTCCCCGATGGGTCCCGGGTCAACGCCATCATCCCCCCGCTTTCCATCCATGGCCCCATCCTCACCATCCGCAAGTTCGCCGCCACCCCCCTAACTGCCTCCGACCTGATCAATTTCGAAACCATGAGCCTGGACCTTTCCCTGTTCCTGGAGGCGTGCGTGCGGGGCAAGATCAACGTGTTGGTCTCGGGCGGGACCGGCACCGGCAAGACCACCCTGCTCAACGTGTTGTCGGCCTTCATTCCCGAGGCGGAGCGGGTCATAACCATCGAAGACTCGGCCGAACTGCAATTGCAACAGCCCCACGTAGTCAGCTTGGAAGCCCGGCCCCCCAACGCCGAGGGCTCGGGCGAGGTGAGAATTCGCGATCTGGTGAAGAACTCGCTGCGCATGAGGCCCGACCGGATCCTGGTGGGCGAGTGTCGGGGCGCTGAGACACTCGACATGCTCCAGGCCATGAACACCGGCCACGAGGGATCGATGACCACGGTCCACTCCAACAGCCCACGTGAATCCCTGTCCCGCCTGGAGACAATGGTGCTCATGGCCGGGTTCGAGCTGCCGGTGCGGGCCATCCGAGAACAGATCGCAACCGCCGTCAACCTGATCGTGCAACTGGAGCGAGCCCCGAGCGGGGCCCGCATCGTGAGCAGCGTGGCCGAGTTACAGGGCATGGAGGGAGACATCATCCTGCTCCAGGAGATCTTCACCCGGGCCAACTGGGCCGGAGAATCGGCTTCGGGGGCAGGTCAGGTCGTGGCCATGGGCCTACGACCCAAGCTGGTCGACCGTCTGGCGGCCAAGGGCATCGAGGTGCCCGCATCCACCTTCCGCGCCGCCGGCAACGGGACCGCACCCCTGGCCGGGGTCACTGGCCGCAACGGCGTGGTGCGTCCGAGTCGAGTCCGGGTGCCTGATTCCAAGGTGCTGGCGGCCAAGGGGCGGGGCCGGTGATGTTCCCCCTGGCCCCCGGTTGGGCCCACCTGGCCTCCGGTTCGGCGCTCCTGGCCGTGACGAGCCCGCATGTGGTCCTGGCTCTGGCTGTAGGGGCCGGTGCAGCGCTCGCAGTGGTGGGCGGCCTGTTGCGCCTGCAGGGCCGCCAGGAGAGCCTCGAGTCCATCCTGGCTTTGTCCCACGGGGAAAGTGACGTCCCGGTGGAGTCGGTGACCGAGGCCCCGGGCAGCGCCCTGGGCCGCACTACCGATGCCCTGGGCCGGATGGCCGGTCGCCTCGACACCAAGGGCTCCCTACGCCTGGCCCTGGACCGGGCGCAGGTCCCCCTCAAGCCGGGAGAGTACATAGTCATCTCCTCGGCCGTGGCCGTCATCCTCGGATTGTTGTTCTATGTGGTTACCTCTCGGGCCCTCATCGGCCTGGCCGTGGCCGTCGCCGTAGGGTTCGGGGCGGTCAAGCTGCCCGACATCCGCTTCAACCGTTACCGGCGCCGGATTCAAGATCAGCTACCCGATTCCCTGGCCCTGATATCTTCGTCCATGTCGGCCGGCCACACCTTCTTGCGATCCATCCAGATGCTGTGCGAGGAAGCCGATGCTCCTATCTCCACCGAGTTCGCTCGGGTGGTGGCCGAGACGGTGCTGGGCGGCCAGTTGATCGACGCCTTGGAGCGCATGTCGGGCCGGCTGGACATCCCCGATCTGAACTGGGCCGTCCAGGCGGTGAGGATCCAGCAAGGCACAGGCGGCAAGCTTTCCGACGTCCTCACCACCCTGGCCGACTTCATGCGGGCCCGGCAGGAGGTCCGGCGCGAGGTTCAGGTCCTGTCGGCCGAGGGACGCATATCGGCCTACGTTCTCACGGCCCTACCCATCTTCTTGTTCCTGGCCATCCAGGTGCTCAGCCCGGGCTACCTGGCCCCGTTCTTCCATGGGATCGGCCTGGCCGTTCTGGTTGGGACCGGAGTCTTTTTGGGCGTGGGCATGGTCGTCATCTTCCGAATGGTCAAGATCGATGTCTGACCACTCGATGGCACTCCCCAACTCCATGTCGTTCAGGAGGAACTCATGACCCTTGCCGCAGTCTTCGGATTGGTCCTGGTGGTGGCCGGGATCGTCGTAGTGCTCAGCGCGGCCCGCTCGTCCCGTGTGGCCACCTCGGGCCTGGACTACATACGGGAACTGGACGACCAGGTCACTCCTGACGCCTTCACCGAGAAACTGGCCGAGCCCTTCATCCGCCGAGCCCTGGCCCCATTCGGCCAGGGCTTTTTGAAGAAGGTGTCATCGGCCTATCCCCCGAGCAACCTGGACCGCATCCATGCCCAGCTGCTCAAGGCCGGGCTGGCCACATCCATGCGAGCCGAGGAGTTCGCCGTGGCCCAGATCCTTGCCATGGGAGCAGGGGCGGTATTGGCCCTGATCTATGTCCTGCTGGGCCACCCCCCGGCCCGGTACAGCGTCCTGGCCTTCATCATCCTGCCTCTGGTCGGATACCTGGCCACGGCGTCGTGGCTGTCCCGGCGGATAAAGGACCGGACGGACTCGATCATCAGGGAACTGCCCGATGTGTTGGACCTTCTGGCTATTTCGGTGGAAGCCGGGCTCGGTCTGGAGCAGGCCATGGCCGTGGCCTGTGCTCATTTCGCCTCACCCCTGTCCACAGAGTTCTCCATGACGCTCAAGGAGATGGAGCTGGGATTATCCCGTCGAGACGCCCTCCACAATCTCAAACGACGCGCCGACATCCCCGACCTGGCAAACTTCATACTTGTGCTGACTCAAGCCGACGCCCTGGGCATGCCAATCGGTCGGGTGCTCAAGGTCCAGGGCCAGGAACTGAGGGACAAGAGACGACAGAGGGCCCGGGAGACGGCGGCCAAGCTCCCGGTCAAGATCCTCCTACCCCTCACAATTTTCATCTTCCCCGCCATACTCATCGTTCTTCTCGGCCCGGCGGCCCAATCGATTCACAAGATCTTTCACTAGGAAGGTGGGCCCCACGAGCGCCCTGACCCGCACCGCCCTGACCCGCACCGTCGTGGACTGGGGCCGCTCCTCTCGGCGCGGGGCGCAGGTCGCCCCCTTCAAAGTCGTGCTCACCGCTCTACGATGCGTGGGGCTGGCCGCCAGTGTCCTGCTGGTGGGATTCGCCCCCCACCCCCTCGGTGACCTGGCCGGGGTCGTGCCCCTGGGCGCCCTGGCCGTCTACCGGGTCTTCCGCCCAATACGGGCCTCATCGGGCTCATCGGGCCTGGGACGGGTCCGCCTGGAGATCGCCCTGGAAGTGGCGCTGGCCCTGGCCGTCATGGCTGGGACCGGATGGTGGCGCTCCGAGTACGTGTTCTGCCTCCTGGCCGCCATCACCGTGGCAGGGCTGAGCCAAGGCTTCATCGTGGCCATTGTGGCCGCGGCAGCCTCCTCGATAGTGCTCACCGTGGCCGCCGCCGCCACGCACCACAACACCGGGGCGCAGAGTTCGGTGTCATGGACCACGAATCTGGTCCTGCTGGCCGTAGTCAGCGGGTACAGCCGGTGGATGTTCGGCCAAGCAGAGACCAGAGACGACGCCGCGGCAGAAAGCGTCCGTCTGGCAACGACCAACTCCTTGCTTACCGAATTGCAGGGACTGGCCCAGAACCTGTCGGTCTCCCTTGATTTGACCGAGTGCGCCCAAGCCGTAGCAGTCCAGGTCCGAGAAGCCCTCCAACCCGAGATCCTGGCCCTCATCGTTCACCAGGAGGCATCCCAGACCTGGGACGTGATCATCAACGATGGACTTCGCATCCCCACCCGCCTGGCCTATGACGACCTGCCCGGACCGGCCCGGCGGGCCCTCGAAGCGGGAAGTCAATGCGTGCCGGCCGACCTCGGCCCCCCCGACGCCTCGGCCTCGGGCGGCCGGGTCGGGGAGCACGGACTTTCTCTGAATTCCCGCTCCGGACTCTACATACCTCTGGTGAACAGCCTGGGTCCCATGGGCGTAATCGCCCTGGAGCACACCGTGCCGGAGCGGTGGGACGTCTCGGATGCCGACGTGGCCCAGGTCCTGGGCTCCCGGGCCGTGCTGGCCCTGGACAATGCCCTGAGGTTCTCTGCCCTTTGCGTGTTCGGTCCGGGCGAAGAGCGCAACCGCATCGCCCAGGACCTCCACGACCACCTGGGCCAGTCACTGGCCGCCCTCGGCCTGGAGATGGATCGCATCAACCGCAACTCACCTGATCACCCGGCCCACGACGATCTCATAGCCCTACGGCTAAGCATCAGGGACGTGGTCGCAGAGCTGCGGGGCACCTTGAGGGACCTGCGAACCGATGTGACCGCAAAGGACGACCTCGTCACCGTCTTGTACTGGATCTTCGGTCGACAGGCCGACCGTTACCCGGCCAAGATCGTCTTCCAGCACAACGCCCCGCTGCGCCTGCCGCTGATCAAGGAGCGCCAGGTGCTCCTGATCGCCAAGGAGGCGGTGGATAACGCCCGCCGCCACGCCGGCTCCAAGCACATCTGGGTGATGTGGAGCTGCCAGCCCGACCGGGCAATCCTCGAGGTGAGCGATGATGGCGACGGATTCCAACCGCCGCACGATGTCGGGGCCGCCTCGGGGGCCAACGCCTTTGGCGGCCTGGCGGGCATGTACCGCCGGGCCGCGGCCATCGATGCCACCCTTACCATCAAGCCCGTGCCAGCCGGGGGCACCGTCGTTCGATGCACCCTGAGACCCTGAGACCCTGAGACCCTGAGGCCGTGAGACCCTGAGACCCTGAGGCCGTGAGACCCTGAGGCCGTGCAGCCCCGGGGTGGCGAGCGGGGCGCTGTTAGCCTGAATTGATGAGTATCCGCCTGGTGGTGGCCGATGACCACACCATGATGCGAGACGGGCTAAGGCGATCCTTGACCGATTTCGGCCTCGACGTGGTGGGCGAGGCGGCAGACGGGCAGGCCGCCGTTGATCTCGCCGAGGAGCTGCGACCCGACGTGGTCCTGATGGACATATCCATGCCCGTCCTGGACGGGATTGCCGCCACCCGGATCATCCGGACCAACTGGCCCGAGGTTCAGGTGGTCATGCTCACCATGCACTCCGACGAGGAGCTGCTGCGCCAGGCAATCGGGGCCGGGGCTGCCGGGTACTTGGTCAAGGACGCCTCGGCCCAAGAGGTGGTTGACATCGTGACCCAGGCCGCTTCAGGGGAGACGACCTTTTCCCCAGCGGTGGCTACCGAGATGCTGCGCGACCTTGGCCATGGCCAGCGAGGGGGTGAGCTGTCGGTGACCAAGCGCGAAATAGAAGTCCTGTCTCTCATCGCCCACGGTTCATCTACATCCGACGTTGCCAGGAAGCTGTACATCAGCCCCAAGACGGTCAAGAACCACCTGGCCTCCATTTACCAAAAGCTCGACGCCGCCGATCGAACCCAGGCCGTGCTGCGGGCCGTGCGCATCGGGATAATCCGCTTGGAGCGGAACTAGCCGGCTCGCTCGGCGCCGGCACCGATATCTCCCAATTCAGCGGAAATGGGCCGATCGGCCTATGGATAAGTCTCCGCCTTGGTCCGACAATAGATCCAGGCTCCAAGAAGGAACCGGGGACCTAGGGCGGGATAGCCCTCGATTAAGGAGATTCGCACAATGTTCATCTTCGTGGTTTGCCAAACTTTCATCAACAGCTTCATCCAAGGCCGTATGGACCGCAGCGAGCGAGGCGCCGCCATGGTCGAGTACGCCCTTCTGGTAGCGCTCATCGCCATAGTCTCCGTCGTGGTCCTGACCACCCTGGGAGGCAGCGTCAAGGACAAGTTCAGCACGGTTAGCAGCTGTCTTTCCACCACCACCAGCTGTCCCTAGACACCACCAATGGGCGGGCAGGATCACCGTCCCAACAAGATGGCGGGCACCGACAAGATCGCTCGCCCGGCAAGATCGTTCGCCCCAACTAGATCGCCACGCCCGAAAGCCCCCCGGACCCGCCAGCCGGGGGGCTTTCAGTTCTCCTGGCGACCTGCGGTGTCAGGCCTGGCGGTCCAGCCATCCCAACAGGACGGCAACGGCCCGGGGGTCGTGGCGTAGCCGGTGACCGGCCCCGGTCAGCACACGTAGCTCGGCCCCGGGCCCGGCCGCATCGGCCAGGAGGCGGGCATCGAGAACGGGAAGCCTTTCATCCTCGCTTCCGTGCACGATGAGCACGGGCCGCGGTCCGATCCGGGCCACCTCGTCAAGGGGTCGGATCACCTCGAGTTCCTTGGTCCAGGCCTCTTCGTCGGCGGGGAATCCCTTGGTGGTGATCACACCCAGTCCGCGGGCCCGTTCCAGGAACCGGCTGTCAAGGTTCAACGGGCCAAAATCAGCCGGGGCGGCAAAGCTGGCCACTCCCCTGACCTGATCGTCCCCGCCGGCCACGCACAGGGCCAGTGAGCCGCCCAGGTCGAATCCAGCCAGCCAAATGCCGTCCGGGGCCAGGTCGGTGTCGGCACAATGCTCCAGTACCGAACGTATGTCGTCGCGCCACCCGGCCAGGGAGAAGTCCCCGGTCGAATCGCCCGTGCCTCGGAAGTTGAAGGCCAGCACCGACCATCCGGCCTCGACCGATAGTCTCTGGGCCAGCTGAGGGTAGGTATGGCCCGACAGGGCTGCGCCTTTGGGGCCGGAGGGAAAGCC
>JBOGIG010000015.1:0-2112 GCA_050742455.1 Acidimicrobiales bacterium | reverse complement strand
TGCGTGCCGGAACCCAGTGCCTGGACGCTGTGGTAAGCCAAACTCCGTCGGGGGCCGAGGGCATTTCGGGTGAAGACCCGCAAGTTGGCAGCTTCGAGAGCTAGTCGCGATCCCCCGAAGCGACGATTGCCCGAGGCGCCCCCGATGTGGGTGACCACGGCGGCGGGCTCGAACTGGATCTCCCAACCTCGCTCCCGGGCCCGCCAGCACCATTCGACGTCCTCGACGTACATAAAAAAGCGCTCGTCGAAGCCGCCTATGTCGGCGATTGCTTCCCGCCGCATGAGCAGTGCTGCGCCGACGGCCCAGTCGACCTGTCTCGCTCGGTCATGGCGCCACGCCCCCTCGAGGCAAAGCCTCTCCAAATAGCCCTGCGGCAACCAACGCCGTCCCTCGAAGGTGTCAAGCAGAGCGATGCCCAGGGAAGGGAATGGGTGGGTCGAGTGTTCGGTGGTGCCGTCAGGTCTGAGTAGCAGGGGAGCAATCGCCGCCGCCCGGGGGTGGCTCTCGGCGGTGGCCACGAGCTGGGCCAGCGCACCAGGCTCGGGCCAGGCGTCGGAGTTGAGGGCCAGGAACCAAGGCGCCGTGCTCCGGGCGAGCAGCCGGTTCATCCCGCCGGCGAAGCCGAGATTCTCCGGACACGTCACCACATCGGCTTCGGGTACCGCCCGCGCCAACTTCTCGGGAGTGCCGTCGGTTGAGGCATTGTCGTGAACGAGCAGCCGGATGTCGCAGGTGCTCGGCTGGTCGAGGAATCGCCGGAGCGCTTCGGAGGTCAGTTCGGCCGTGTTCCACGTGACGATCCCCACGTCGACCTGGGGCTTGAGGGTCATACGCATGCGGAGGTTACTACGGGACCCATCGCGGGCGGGACCTCGCAAAGGCCCGGTGATGTCAGGCTGTGAGCATCCCGGGGGCGCTTGGCTGCGTGTCAGGATAATTCCGTATGCGCATCCTCGTCTTGACCAACATGTACCCTCCACACGCCTACGGGGGGTACGAGCAATCCTGTAGGGACGTGGTCCAGTGCTGGCGGGACTTCGGACATGAGGTCCTCGTTCTTACCAGCGACATCACTGTTCCGGGCGTTGACGGTGATTCCTATGAGGGCCGGGCTTTTGTGCGACGGGATCTCAAGATCTACTGGGACGACCACGAGATCGTTAATCCGCCGATCTATCGGCGCTTGGCCTTGGAGCTAGCCAATCGCCGCTGTCTCGACCAGGCCCTGGCCGAGTTTTCTCCCGAAGTGGTGTCGGCATGGGCCATGGGGGCCATGTCCCTTTCCCTGCTTACACGAGCGGCCCGACGCGGTCTGCCGGTGGTGTCGGTGATCTGTGACGAGTGGCCCGTCTACGGCCCGGTGGTCGATGGGTGGCTTCGTCCGCTGGCTTCCCGACCGCACCTGGGCCGTTTGATTAGCGCGGTGTTCCGGCTGGACACCTCTCTTCCCGATATGGACCGCATCGGTCCTGGTTGCTTCATCAGCGAGTTCCTGCGCCAGGCGGTACGGGAGCGCTCTGTGTGGAGTTTTCCCGATTCCACCATTGTCTATTCGGGGATCAAGACGAATGAATTCCCGGACCGGCCATCTGTCCAAGCCCCGTGGACCTGGCGACTCTTGTATGTAGGACGCATCGATCCCAGAAAGGGGATAGACACGGTCATCCAGGCTCTGGCCTCCTGTCCGCCGGAGGCCGTGCTGCACATCGACGGGAAGGGGGACGACCGATACCTCGAATCGCTCAGATTGCTGGCCGATGATCTGGGCGTGGCTGGTCGCGTTCAGTTTGATGCTTCCGAGCGCGCCGACCTGGTCCGCTCATATGCCGGGGCTGATGTATTGGTGTTCCCGTCGCGATGGGAGGAGCCCTTCGGGCTGGTGCCGGTTGAGGCCATGTCGTGCGGCACACCGGTTGTGGCCACGACGGTAGGGGGAGCGGCGGAGTTTCTGGCCCCGGAGATCAATTGCCTGACGTTTGCTCCCGGAGACGTCGAAGGCTTGGTCGCTGCACTGCATCGCCTGGCCGGGGATCCTGTGCTTCGAGAGACGATTGCGAACGCCGGGCGGTCGACGGCGGCCGAACTGGGCGTTGATCGGCTGGCCCAGGT
>JBOGIG010000014.1:0-23845 GCA_050742455.1 Acidimicrobiales bacterium | reverse complement strand
GACCATGGCGAGGCAGTGGAACTGGAACTGAACGCCCAGATTTGGTCGATGGGCCAGCCTTTTTTTGCCGAACGGCTGGAAGCCTTACGCCGGCGAATCTCGGAGCGCCGAGCTCAGTCGGGCTGAGTCGGGCTGAGCTGAGGGTCGCGGCCGACGCTGTCCGCTAGCTGCATTACTCCAGCCAGTCGGCCCGGTACTGGTCATAGCGCTGCGTCCACTCCTCGGCGGTAATGGCATAGCGGATGTGGTTCTCCCACTTCCCGGCGATCTCCAAATAACCCACCGCCGTGCCCTCTTCACGTAGGCCCAGCTTTTCGGCCACCCTCCTGCTCGGCAGATTACGGGGAATGATCGACACCTGGACCCGGTGCAGGCCCAGGTCCTCAAAGGCGAAGCGCAGGGCCAGGATGGCGGCCTCGGGGGTGTAGCCCCGTCCGGCCAGCGCCTGGTCGATCCAGTAGCCCATGTAAGCGTTCTGAAACGGTCCCCTCTGAATGGATGAAAGGTTGATCTCCCCGGCAAATCGGCTCCCCACAAAGATGCCAAAGCCGTAGGCGCTTCCCAATTGCCGTTCGCGCTCCCGGGCGCCGCAGCGGGCCACGAATACCCGGCGGTCGCCCGAGTCGCTCCGGGGCACGGTGGGTAGGGGCTCCCACTTGACCAGCCAGTCCGCACACCGCTCCCGTACCTCGCTCCACTGGTCGAAGTCATCGTCGTAGAGTTGGCGAAGCGTGACCCGCGGACCGGTCAGTACCGGTCCCGGGTTCGACAACTTCGGCCTGTCGGGGCGGGCACTCATGGCCTTGCGTCGGTCATCGTCGGCGATGTTACCGGCTCTGCCCGCAGGGGCCTTGACCGGGTGGGCCACAACTGCGAGCATTTTGGCCATTGTCTACGCCTTTGCGCCGTCTTGGCCGCTCAGCCGCCCCACACGAACCGGTATCGCATACCCTGAGCGCGCTCCGGCCTAATCCCGCCGGGGGTGACCCTGGAGTGGAGATGGACACCGAGAGATACCGGCGCTGGCTTGGTCATCCGTCCTGGCATCATCAACTCCGACCCCAACCGTGCGGGGATGCCGAGGAAGCGGCTCGGCTGGAGTTTCGCATCGTCGTGGCCTTCGCCCCCGGGGAGGCCGACCTTCTGGCAGGAGTGGTGTCCTCACTTCGAAATCAGACCCACCCCAGGTGGCGCGCCGTGCTCTGTCCGAACTCGGCCGAGGCCCGCCATACCATGGGCCTTGGGGAACGAATCCGATGGCAGTATCGGGAACCCAGGGTGACCCTGGCCCGTCCGTCGAGCGAGACGGGATCGCCGG
The DNA here is from genome assembly GCA_050742455.1 of Acidimicrobiales bacterium. Lineage (GTDB taxonomy): Bacteria > Actinomycetota > Acidimicrobiia > Acidimicrobiales > JBOGIG01 > JBOGIG01. The sequence goes on along the minus strand of JBOGIG010000014.1, from coordinate 22,527 downwards.
CCTCGGCCCTAAATGTCGGTCTGGCCCACGCCGTCGGGGAGCCTGGTCCGGTCGGGGAGCCTGGTCGAACCCCGGCGGGTCCCGTTGTGTTGTTTGCCTTACCTGCCACCCGGTTCATTCCAGATGCCCTGGAGACGGTGGCCCTTCGCATGACCGCCTCGGATCACCCGGACCTGGTGTATTGGGACAGCGACACGATCGACGACAACGGACTGCGCTGTCACCCGAGGTTCCTTCCTGGATGGTCGCCCGAGTTCTTGACCTCGACCAATTACATCGGTCCGGTCCTGGCGATGAGCAACCAGGCAACAAAGGACCTCGGGGCCATCACGACCGCGCCCGGCACCGATCCAATCCACGATCTCCTGCTCGCATGGGCCTGGCCCTCATCCGGCCGACACGCAGGCGAGACGGCCCACATCCCGCGGATCCTGCACAGCAACCTGGATCTCGGGCCGGGTCCCGCCCCGGGTGGCGACCCGACCGCATTGACGGTGAGGCGATCTCTACAGCGCTCGGACCAGGACGGCGGCGCCGTTGCCCTCGGGCCGATTCCGTTCTCGGCGCGGGTTGTTCGTGCACCCCAAGGGCCGGCCCGAGCCAGCGTCATCATCCCGTTCCGGGACCAGCCGAGGATGCTGCGCCGCTGTGTCGACTCGCTGTTGACCAGTCCGGGACACGACAGCTTCGAGGTCTTATTGGTGGACAACGACAGCCGCGAGCCCGAGACCATGGCACTGCTGGAGCGCTATGGCAACCACCCGAAGATGAGTGTCGTCTCAGTCCCGGGGGCCTTCAACTGGTCGTCGATCAACAACGCCGCGGTGGCCCGGGCCGACGGAGATGTGTTCGTGTTCGTGAACAACGACATCGAAGCTCGCTCCCCTTCGTGGCTCCGCCAAATAGTGGCCCAGGCGCTGCGGCCCGACATCGGCGCCGTGGGGGCCAGACTGTTGTACGGCGACGGATCCCTCCAGCACGCCGGCGTGGTGATAGGCCTGGGATTGACCACCCACGTGCTGCGGGATTTGCCCGGTTCCGACCCCGGGTACGGGGGCATGGCCGTGCTGTGTCGTGAGGTCACTGCCGCCACGGGAGCGTGCCTGGCCACCAGCCGGGGGACCTTTGAGGCCCTCAAAGGATTCGACGAGGAGCTGGCCCTTGGGTACAACGACATCGACTACTGCCTGCGAGCCGGACAGAGGGGCCTTCGCATCCTGTACGACCCTGTCGTCGAGATGATCCACCACGAATCGCGGTCTCGGGGCTACTCCGACGAGCGCCACGAGGTCGCCCGCTTCTTTGCCCGGTGGGAGAAAATGGTCACCCAAGGTGACCCCTATTACAACCCGAACCTGAGCCGCTTCGGTCAATGCGTTACGGTGCCCCAAGGCGATGAGGAGGCAACGTGGAGCGAATTCCTGGAGACCTTCAAGGCCATGGCGACGACCTGATCGGAGGATGGTCGCCCCGTCGATTGGGGACCTCTCGCCCCGGGAACGCCGGCACTGGCGCCGGAGGCGGCGAGGGGGTCGGGGCCGGAGTTGGCGAGGGGGTCGGGGCCGGAGATCTGAGCCCCATGATCGACAACGCCGACCTGGGCCGTCTCCATGACATGTGGGCCCGGACCGAGTCCCAGTCCCCCGTCGCCGCCCGCGGGCCCCGATCGGTGGCTCGGGTCGTGATGGAGCGGGCCGTCATGGCGGTCCTAAAGCCCCGTCTGGACGAGCAGCGGGAGATCCTGGCTCATATGATCCGACTCAACGATGCCCTCGCCCGGCGTTGCGACGCCCTGGCCAAGGCCCTGGAAGTCCAGGCTCGGCAAAGCCTGGATCAGATGGTCGACCTGTCGGCCTACGTCGATGGCCTGATCAACCAGGACAAGACCGCATCGAATCCGAGCCGGCGCCCTGACTGACACCAGGTCGCCGGGGAACGGCGGCGAGGTGGGGCTGGAGACGTGGCTTTGGGGCGACGGCGGCGATGAGCGCCACTTCGCCCTGCGCCAGATCGCCGCTGCCGTAGGACCACGCCTGGGATCGGTGTTGGTCCGCGAACCCAGCCTGGCTCCGGAAGGGCCCGACGGGGCATTCGACATTCGCCATGGCGTCGGTCGCCCCGACGACCCACCGCACGCGGGCCATGACGAATCGGCGCAGCTCCGGCCCCCGGCGGTCACTTGGGCGTGGCTACCGCTCGGAGCCGGCTCCCTTCCTTGGTCCACCCAGGGTGCTCGCCTCATCCTCGGGGCCGGACCGGCGCCTTCGGGGACAATCGGAGCGGGATCCACCACCGCCAGAGTTGGGAAGATGGATGCTCCCACCACCATCGTCGTGACCACGCAGGCCGAGGCCACCCAGATGCGCCACCTGGCCACCTCCGGGCCCGCCGGACCCAGCATCGCCAACGTCGGCATGGCGCTGACTGTAAATCCGCTGGCCCTGACCAGCGCCCCGCTGGGTCTCGACGAGACCGACTACGTGCTGATCCTGGCCTCGTGGGCCGGGCCCGACACCAGGCTGCGCTGGCCCGTGGCCCATTGGCTCCATCACCAATTGGTAGATGAACTGGGGGATGCCGTCACCGTCACCGTCACAGTCGACGGGGGCGGCGTGGGCGGGGGCGGCGTGGGCGGGGGCGGCGTGGGCGGGGGCGGCGTGGGCGGGGGCGGCGGCGGCACCATGATTGGAAAGGGGGAAACGTGGAGTGCCGGACCACCGGTGCGGGGCCGGACCGATCTGTGGCGGCTGATGGCCCGGGCCAGGGTCATGGTTGACCTGAGGGCCCCGGCGTATTTTGGCCGGGAGGCTTTGGAATCGTTGATGATCGGAACGCCTATTGTCGTGCCCGATCAAGGGGCGGCTGGGGACCATGCACGAAGCGCCGGGAGCCGCGCATATGCCACCAAGGCGGAGATGGTCAGCGCCACCGTGGATCTTTGCCGGCCCGAACGTGGGGGGAGCCAGATCGAGGACCAGGGTAAGGCTTGGGCCACGACTCGCTTCGGCGACCGGGATCGATTCGTCGGGCGAGTCCGCTCCGCCCTCGGACTGGCCTGACGAGCTCCGCCACAGAGGCCACCACCTCAGGCACGCGGGTCTACAGTCCCCATTCGCTTGGCGTATGGTTTATTTCGTGAGCGCCAAGAGCACGACAGAGGTAGCACGGGACTTTGCACGCGAGCACGAGGAGCTGATGACCCTCGCCCGTGATTTACCCGGGGTGGCGACGGCCCTTGCGGTGCAGAGTCTCGTCGATGAAGCGATGCCGCAAGCGGTAATGCCCTGTGTCGCTGGCTTCGGGTATGCCACCGGCGGAAATCGGTAGGTGCCCAGCTGGGGGGAGATCCTCCGGGAACTGCAACAGTCCGCTGCCCCGACCGGCGCACCGGACTTCGACGGCGTCCGCCGAAAGTACCTAATCAAGCTGCACGAACTGACCGGCCGACCAGTGTTTCTGTACTGGACAAACTGGATGTCTGGCCAGGCGCCCGGTACCGCGACCATGATCACCCTTGAGGACATGCAGGGCTTCATGGAGGTGTGCCGTGAAGTAGCGGGTCCGAATCTTGACATCGTCCTGCACAGTCCCGGTGGCATCCCCGAAGCGACCGCCAGCATCGTTCGGTACCTGCGCCAGAAGTTCAGCGATATCAGGGTCTTCGTCCCTCTCGCAGCCATGTCTGCTGCGACGATGCTGGCCCTCGCTAGCGATCGGATCGTCATGGGCAAGCACTCGCAGCTCGGCCCCATCGATCCGCAGCTACAAGCCGGCACTTGGACCGCCCCGGCGCGCGGAATCCTAGAGCAGTTCGAGCGAGCAAAGCAGGAGTGCAGAGCGGACCCCGCGGCGCTCGCCGCCTGGGCCCCGATCCTCCAGCAGTACGGCCCGGCTCTGCTGGAGCAGTGCCGCATGGCCGAGGACCTCGCGAAACGCCTGGTCACGGAGTGGTTGATCGCGTACATGTTCAAGGGAGACAGCGACAAGGCAGAGAGGGTCGCCGAGTTCTTCGCCAGCTATGAATTGCACCAGTCACACTCGATGGGCATCCCAAGAGAGATGGCCCGAGAGCAGGGACTCGCGATCGAGGATCTGGAGGCCAACCAGGAACTCCAGGACGCTGTGCTATCGGTTCACCACGCCGCAATGCTCACACCGGCCGTGAAACTCATCGAGAACCACAAGTCTCGGACATATGCCAAGGTTCAGGCTGCGGCGCAGATCGTGCTACCGATGGGCCCGGCGCCGCCAGCCACACCCCCTGGCCTCGCCCCTTCCTAAACTGCCCGAAGCACCCCGAAGACACCGTGTGGTCGAAGGATGAGAAGCCTCAGGCCGGGGCCTCAGAACAGGCCGCCGCCTCAACCGGGGGCGGGCCGGGATTGGCCCGTTTTGCCGGGACGGGGCCGGGGCCGGGACCTTCCCCGGCTAAGGCGCCCCGCCAAGTATCGTTGAGCGGTGATGGTATCGACCCTCAACGACACCGATCCAGGACCGCAAGGCGCAGTGGCCTCCTGCTTGCGGGTACAGGTGGTCCTGTATAACCAAGCCCTGGCCGAAATGTGGAAGCTGGTGCCGGCGCTGGCCGCGTCGGCCCGGTTGGCCGTCGCCGAGGGATGGGTGGACTCGGTCACCCTGGCCTTCGCCGACTGCTCGGCCTCCGAGATCGTCTCACCACCCGACGCCGCGGCCCTCGATGAGTTGGCCCGCAGCGCTGGTCTTGCGTCGCTCACCTATAAGTTCCTTGGCGCCAACCGGGGATCGGCAGGGGGGAGCAATGCCCTGGCGGAGGGCGCCACCGAGGATTACATCCTGGTCCTCAACCCCGACACCTACCCCAGCCCTCGTCTCCTGCCTCGGATGCTGGCACGATTTCGCGATCCGACGGTGGGAGCGTGTGACGCCCGCCAGATCCCCCTGGAACATCCCAAGGACTACGACCCGGCCACCGGTGACACCACCTGGGTGAGCGGGTCGTGCCTCATGGTCCGCAACGATACCTACCGCCGCCTGGGCGGCTTCGACGAGGAGAACTTCTTCTTGTACTGCGACGACGTGGACTTCTCGTGGAGAATCCGCCTCTTGGGTCTACGCACCGTTCACGCCGCCGATGCCGTGGTCTTTCACGACAAGCGCATCGAGGCTGCAGGGACGGTGGCGGCCACCGCGACCGAGTCGCACTACGGGGGCTTGGGTCGCCTGGCCCTGGCCACCAAGTTCGGCCGCCCCGACGTGGCCGACGCAACCCTGGCCGCTCTCGATGCCAGCGCCGACGAGGGTCACCAACGGGCGGCGGCTGAGTGGAGGCGACGGACCAGGGACAAGAACCTTCCCCAACCCCTGGCCAATGGGGAATCCGTGGCGACCTTCATCGACGGCGAGTACGCCCGGCACCGGTTTTAGTCGTGGCCGAGCGATATCACAACCAGTTCACCTGGGATGGCCCCTACGGCCGGATGGTGGGATTACTCCGACGCCTGGGACCGGCCGACGGACTCATTTTGGACCTGGGCTGTGGATTCGGGGCCCTGGCCGAACCCCTGTCCGAACTGGGCTACACCTACGTGGGCATCGACCTGGCCGCTGACGGCATGCAAGACCTGGCCACCCGGGGCTTTGAAACCCACAACTTCGACCTGCGCATGACCGCCGATCTGGCCGAATGGTTGATCAAGGTGGCGGCCGACCGGGCGGTTGCGGCCATCTTGATGATGGATGCTCTCGAGCACCTGGCCGACGTCACCGACACCCTGGAGGGGGTGCGCCAGGCAGCTCTGGTGCTCGGCCATCCGCTGTTGGGCCTGAGCGTGCCCCACGCCGGTCATTTCGACGTGGGTGTGAAACTGGCCATGGGGCGATGGGACATGCGACCGAGTGGCTTGCTGGACGAGACACACCTGCGCTTCTTCACTGAGGCCGCCCTAGCCGATCTGACCGCCCGCAGCGGCTGGATCGAGGTGGGACGGGACGATTTCCGCCTCCATCACTCTGATCAGTACTTCCCCCCCGATCATCCGGCCCTGGCCGAGGCCACCCCCCTGCACCAGTACCTGTGGCAACTTCGAGGGCGCATCGACAATACCGGGACGATCAATCAGTTCATCCGCATCTACAGCCCCATCGGCCGGCCCAAGGCCCAGCGCCCGGGACCGACGGATGACCCGGCCCCTTTTCTCAGCGTGCTGGTGCGTACCCAGGGCCAGCGTATGGAGAACCTGGCCGAGGCCCTGACCTGCCTCGCCGCCCAGGACGAAGATCTGGAGGTGCGCCTCCTGGTCCATACCAACTCCACCGAGCTGATCGGGGCAGTGAGGGCGCTGGTGGCCACGTTCGCCCCTCAGTTCGCGAGCCGGGTCCACGTCCATCCGGTCTCGGAGGGGGGCCGTGGCCATCCGCTCAATGTGGGCCTGGACCAGTCCCGGGGTCGCTACGTGGCCTTCCTCGACGACGACGACCTGGTAACCGCCGACTGGGCCGGGCGCTTCAAGGCAGGGGCCGGGGTCGCTCCGGGGAAGGTCATCCGGTCCATCACCGCCGACCGATCGGTGCGCCGCAACGGCGAGGGCGACCAGACGCTGGCCTACGTGACCCTGAGCGGGCTGGAGATGAACCACACCGACCGCTTCGATCCCTTCGAGCACCTGTACCACAACCGCACGCCGATCTGCTCGTTCGCCGTGCCTACCGAGGCGGTGCGGGCACTCGGCATCCGCTTCGACGAGAACCTGGCCGTGTTGGAGGACTGGGCCTTCCTCATCGCCGCCTCCACCACCTGTGGCGTGCACGACACCAACCACGTCACCAGCGTTTACCATCGCTGGCAGGACGAGGAGAGCTCGCTCGGCAGCGTGGATACCGCGGTCTGGGAGACGACCCGGGCCTCCATCCTGCAGCGCCTGGACCAGGCTCCGATGCTGGTTCCACCAGGCAGCGCCAGCCGGCTCGCCACCATGTGGAACGCCTGGAACCTGGCCCGGGCCGAAGACGGGCTGATCGGGCGCCTGGCCGCCGACCTGGCCGAGCGCGATGCGGCCGTCGATGAGTACAGGCAGCAGCTGGATGAGATCAGGGGCTCGACGTTCTGGCGAGCCACCCTCCCGGCTCGGCGAACGGTGACCGTGCTGCGGTCCGTACGGTCCCTGGGGTCACGGCGGTCCCGACCGTCCTTGGGGTCACCGCGGTCCTTGTCCGCTCGCCGTTATCGCCGCGGTCACTGACCTGGGCGGCCGCACTTCTGGCGCCCACAGATCCACCACACGCGTTGGTCACCAGTGACTCCGATGACGCCAGTCGCCTGGCTGCCCACGGCGGGGTCAAAGTCCGCATCGTGAGGCTCTAGATCTACCCGCCCACGTACCAGCCCTGGACGTCCACTACCACGTCCGCCGAGCCCCGTGCGTTGTAAATGGAGACGGACCCGTCGGGACCCACACCGACCACCACGAGGTTGGAGGTGGTCTGCCCTGCACGCCAGTTGAGATCCGATGTCGGTGGCGTCGGACCTCCCGACCCGAAGACGCTCAGGTAGCCCGGCGAGGTGGTGTCGGTCACCGTCACGTTGGCCACCACAGCCTTTACCCCCGAGGCCGGCACCCCGCCCACCCCGGTCACTTGAACCTTGAGGGTGGCGCCCGGTCCGAGAGTGCTACCGCCATACGCGATGCCCGACGACGTTCGGGTGTCGGCTATGCGGGACGGCGCCGAACCGACGAATCCACTTCCCCCCAGGTTGCCCGGCCCGCTGAACCATCCCGTCACGTCCACAACCACGTCGGTGCGAGCCGAGGAGAAGACCGACACGGTCCCGTTGGCCCCCACCGGCACGATGACCCGATTGGCCACGGCCTGGCCGGGCACGTAGTTCACATTCGACGCTGTGGGCTGGGCACTGCCGCCGGGATAGGCCGTTAGGAACCCGGGCGTGCTCGGTCCCGCGGCTGTCAGGTTGAGAACCACTGCCTCGACCCCACTCGAAGGCACCCCGCCCACTCCAAGCACGTTCACGTTCAAGACCCCGCCCGGGCTGAGCGTCGAAGGCGACCCCCCGGGCGATGAGGGCGATCGGGTGTCCACGATGCGATAGGGGGTAACAGGGTTGAACAGACCCGAGCCGTCGGTGCCATCGGCCACGTAGCCTTCCACGTCGATGACCACGTCGGTGGTGCCGAAGCGGTTGAATACGCTCACCGCCGAGCCCGATCCGAGTGGCACCTCGACCAGGCCAGGCACCACCTGGCCCGGGGTGAAGTTCAAATTCGACGCCGTGGGGCGGGCCGACCCCGCCGGATACACGGTCAGATAGCCGGCGGCACTTGGATCCACTGCGGTGACATTGAGGACCACGGCGCCAACCCCCGTGGCCGGGATGCCTGCCAAGCCGGCCAGGGCCACGTTTAGGACCGATCCCGGGCCCATCGTCATGCCGGCGTCCCCCTGGCCTGAGCCGGGTCGGGTGTCGACCACCCGGGTGGGGGGCAGCGGGTGGAACTTGCCGGTCTGGGACAGCCCGCAAAAATACGCCGCCAACCCTCCCACCGACGGCGGAGGACCACTGGGCGGGCTGGTCGTGGGCGGGCTGGTCGTGGGCGGGGTGGTCGTGGGCGGGCTGGTCGTGGGCGGGCTGGTCGTGGGCTGGGTGGGGGCCGTGGCCACCGGGCTGCCTAGGCCGGTGGCGAGGTCATAGCCGGTGGCGGCCGGATAGATGCCGGGGTTGGCTCCGGTGTAGTCGTTGTTGCCGAGGGTCACGTCGTTGAACAGTCCGGGGACGCTAGACGCCCCCTGGTACAGCGCTGGATTGGCGAAGCCGATGGTTCCGGCGCTGGGACACGACGAGTTGATCAGGGCGAACAGGGCGGCCCACAGGGGCGTGGAGAAGCTCGTCCCCCCCACCCGGCGGGACCAACCGGCGCCGGAACAGTCGCCCGCCGTGCAGTAAAAGGCGTAATAGGGCGCCCCGCTGAGCGCCGAGACGTCCGGCACCTGGCGACATGGTGTGGCCGAGGCGCAAGGCGACCCTGAGCTGTAAGGGCTGGCCACCCCGGGTCCGACCTGCCACGAAGGCCGGGTCCACTGGCTCGATATCCCTCCTCCCCCCGCTCCCACACCGGTGTTCCACACCGATTCGTCCGGCGGCGGACCGTAGGTGGAGAACTGGGTCCCGCCCACAGCCGTGACCATGGGCTGGGCCGCCGGATCGTTGACGCTGAGGATATTTTGCACGTTGGGCGGGCCCTGGCCATTGCATCCCTCCGACCCGGTGTCCCCGGTGGCGGCCAGGACGCTTTGGCCCTGAAGGGCGGCCTGGGCCAGCATGTCGTGCTCGGCCTTGAGATCCGAGGGCGAGGCCAGCGCCTCGCACACCCCAAAGCTAATGGAGAGCACCTTTGCCGTATCGTCGGTGACCATGGCGTTGATGAGGTTGAGAAATCCGGCCTGGGTGTCCGAGCCCACGTAAGCCATGACCGAGGCGGCCGGGGCCAGGCCGATGACGTCCTCGATGTCGTCGGTGGCCTCCAGGGTGTTGGTGCCGATGGGAGAGCCACCGTCAACCAGCCGCCGGGTGACCTGGGCCGAGGTGGAATAACAACTCTGGTAGGCGGCAATGTCGGCGCTGGAGAAATCGGCCACCTCCAGCACCGCCACGGTTTGACCCGCTCCGAGGGCGCCCCTGGCGTAGAGGGGATTCAAGCCGTAGGCCTGGGCCAACCCATTCGCCGTGGCCGCCCCCGACGCCGAAGCTGCCGGGCAAGCCTGGCCCACCGTTCCCGCCGCCCTTGGGGCCGGACCGGGGCCGGCCGGGGGTCCCGGGCCAGCAGGGGGTCCCGGGCCAGGCGAGGGTCCGGGAGCGGGAGGAAGGGTGACCACTGAAGTATGGGGAACGGCCAGGTTGTCGAGCCCGGAGACGGCCCGCACCATCGACGCCACACCCGGGGGAAGGACCGGGGGGGCGACGTTGGCGAAGGCTACCCGGCCCGAGGCCAGACGAAGGTTCTCGAAGTGCACGCCCAGCGCGGTCCCGACCTCCGCCGCCGTGCCGCTCACGGGCAGTGCCAGGCGGTTGGCAGAGACGGGCCCCACGGTCAGGCCCTTGGACCGCAAGGCGTTGGTCAGGGCCGCCACCGAAGCCGCGCTGGGGCCGAACAAGTCGGCGAAGCGGCCCGGGGCCAGGTAGTGACGGTACTGCGGAGAGTGGGGATCGGACACCGATCGGGCCAAGGCGACCATGGCCGCGGCGTTGCGGGGCACCAGAGAGATCCTCAGGTGCAGGGCCGTGACCGGGGGCAGCGTCCCGATTCGCACGGCGCTGCGGGGGATCCGAGCCCGACCCAAGGTGGTGGTCGCCGGGGATCGGGCCACGGCCCCATGTAACGCTGGAGGCGAGCCGCTCGCCGTGGAGGGGAGGATGCCCATTGCGCAGGCCACGGCCATCAGTCCCACCACAACCCGCCTAGCGGCGGGGGCGCCAAGCATCCTCACCGACCTCATGAGCGGCCAAAGCTAGCATTTGGACGGTTCCCCGAGGCGCCGGGTCCCGGAGAAGCCGGGCCGGTGATGACATCGCTTCGAGGGACGGACGGCAAGGATGGCGACATGGGGGGCGAGACGATGAAGGGCAGGCCTTGAGCGCACATTCGGGATACGACGTGGCCGTTCTCATACCGTGCCGGGATGAGGAGCTCACGGTTGCCGACGTGGTCAAGGGGTTCCGCCACGCCCTGCCCGAAGCCCGGGTCTTCGTTGGCGACAACGCATCGAGCGACGACACGGCGGCGGCGGCGGCCCAGGCCGGAGCGGTGGTCATCCCCGAGCCCCGGCCAGGCAAGGGTCGAGCGGTCAGGAGGCTGTTCGCGGACGTCGAGGCCGACGTCTACATCCTGGTCGACGGCGACGCCACATACGATCCGTCGCTGGCCCCTTGCCTGGTGGCCCGTATCATCGAAGGGGGGGCCGACCTCGCCAACGCCACCCGCCGCCCCGAGTTGGGAGCCTGGCCCCGCGGCCACCAGTGGGGAAACCGGGTTCTCACCGCCATGGTGCGCCGGATGTTCGGCCATGGCCTGGAAGACATGCTTTCGGGCTATAAGGCCATGTCGCGCCGGATGGTCAAGTCCTTCCCCGTCCAGTCCAACGGCTTCGAAATAGAGACCGAGCTCGCCGTGCACGCCCTATCCCTCTCCATGCCGGTCTCGGAGGTGGCCGGCCCATACGGGTCCCGGCCCACCGGTTCGGCCAGCAAGCTGAGCACCACCAGGGACGGTTGGCTCATCTCCCGGACCATCTTCAATCTGATGAGAGCCGAAAGACCACTTGCGTTCTTCAGCGCCATCGCCGCCATCCTGGCCTTGATCTCGCTGGTGATCGCCTATCCGATCTTCATCCATTTCGTCCATACCCACCTGGTGCCCCGTTATCCCTCGGCCCTCTTGGCCACGGGAATAATGGTGGTTGGGGTCCTCAGCCTCACCTGTGGGCTGGTCCTCGACACCGTGACGCGGGGACGCCGGGAGGCCAAGGCCATGTCGTATCTGGCCATCCCCGGTCCCCGTCAGTGGAACGCCGAGCCTGGGACGCCAGGAGGTCAAGGAGCAGGTGAGGAAACGCCCGGGTAGGACCGCCGGCGGGCGCCTGGTCAAGGAGCAGGCCGGGAGGCGCCCAAGTAGTCGGGCCAGTCCATGAACGTGGTCTCTTGCACCACCTCTCCGCTGTGAGGTGCGTGAACCATCAGCCCGTTGCCAACGTAGATACCGTCGTGGTACACGTTGGTCGGGGTGCCGAAAAAGACCAGGTCGCCGGCCCGCAGCGGCGTGTTGGGGGGTAGGAGGGGAAAGGCGTTGAACTGATCCTGAGCCACCCGGGGCAGGGACATCCCGGCCTGACCGTACGAGGCCTGGACCAGACCCGAGCAATCATACGACGACGGACCGGCTGCCCCATAGACGTAGGGCTTGCCCTCCTGGGCCTGGGCGAAGGCCACCGCTTGGCGGGCCGTCGGGCTGGGGGCCCCGGCCGGTTGGGCCGGCAGTCCGGCCATGCCCACCACGCGGCCTCCCCCGATGGCGCCGACCGCCGAGCCGGAGAAGACGGCGTCACCGTAATTGAAGATGCCACCATCGGAAGCCACCATCCAGTAGCCGGCGCCGTCAGGGGTGGCGGCCATGCCCACGATGGGCTGGTTGAGATGGATGGCGCCGGTGGAGCCGTAGAAGCGGGCGTCGCCGTAGCTGAAGATGCCACCATCGGAAGCAACGAGCCAGTAGCCGGCGCCGTCGGGGGTGGCGGCCATGCCAACGATGGGCTTGTTCAGCGTGATGTTCCCGGTGGAGCCGTAGAAGCGGGCGTCGCCGTAGCTGAAGATGCCGCCGTCCGAGGCCACCAGCCAGTAGCCGCCGCCATCGGGGGTGGCGGCCATGCCCACGATGGGCTGATTGAGATGGATGGCGCCGGCCGAGCCCAGGAATTGGGCATCCCCGTAGTTGAAGATGCCGCCGTCGGAAGCCACCAGCCAGTAGCCCTTGCCGGTGGGCGTCGCCGTCATGCCGACTACGGGTCGGTTGAGGTGCGCCGATCCTGCCGAGCCGAAGAAGCCGGCGTTCCCGAAGTTGAAGACACCACCGTCGGAGGCCACCAGCCAGTAGCCGGCGCCGCTGGGCGCACTGGCCATGGCCACTACCGGATGGTTTGGCCCGGGGGACGGGACAGAGCCGTAGTAGCCCGCGTTTCCCTCTTGCTTGACCAGCCCGGCCGAGGTCACCACCCAATATTCCTTGGCCGGCGCCGTAGCCGCGGCAGTCGAGGCTGCCGCCTGGGGGGCCGCGACAGTCGAGGCTGCCGCCTGGGGGGCCGCGGCAGTCGAGGCTGCCGCCTGGGGGGCCGCGACAGTCGAGGCTGCCGCAGGCGCCGCCAGGGCCGAGACTGCCAAGATCGATGAAACTAATAAGCCCCGCCTGTTCATTGCGCCACCGCCAGTTGAGTCATTACCAAACCATCCAATATGTCGTCCTCGGAAACGAGGCATTCGTCGTGCCCGAAGGCCGCCATGATCTCGGACAGGATCAGGGTTCCCCCCACGATCACGTCGGCCCGATCCCGCTCGGGGCCCATCATTTCCCTCCGAGCGGAGTGGTCCTTCTGCGACAGGGCCGAGCCGAGCCGGGTTATCTCGCGAAGGGTCAGTACTTGATGATGAACCATGTCCCTGGAGTATCGGCTCAACCGGCGCGAAACCATAGCCAGCGCCGAGACAGTACCGGCCAGTCCCACCATGGACCGGGCCCCGGCCAGGGCCGGAGCTTGGTCCTGGGCCCGGCCGATCCACTCCCTGACCAGCGATCGGGCCTGGGCCAGCTCTGCGGCGGCGGGAGGATCGGACATCAAGAGCCGCTCCGTGAGCCGGACGCATCCGATCTCCATGGACACCACCGTCACGTCGACCTCACGCCGAGAAGCGCTCCCCGACCGGTCGACGCCGGTGGAGCCGGCATTGGCGACAAGACCGTCCGGGCGCATGGCCCAGGGCGAGTTCGGTGCGGTGGACAGCTCGGTGGAACCCCCGCCGATGTCGACCACCAGGTAAGGGCCGGCTTGGGGATCCAGTTCGGCAATGGCGCCGAGATAAGACAGGCGGCCTTCCTCCTGGCCAGAGAGCAGCTCCGGCTCGAACCCGATGGCTTGCGCGGCGGCGGCGAAGAACACATCCCGGTTGGCTGCGTCCCGGGCCGCCGACGTGGCCGTCATGCGGGCCCGGGTCACCCCGTGGCTGTCCATGACTGCCCGGAACTCTTTCAACACCGCCACCGTTGCGTCGATGGCTCCGGCATCCAGGCGTCCGCTGGCGTCGACTCCCTTGCCCAGCCGGGTGATGCGCATGAGGCGCTCCAGCCTCGTGCCGTCGGCCGCGGCCACCAACAAGCGGGTGGAGTTGGTCCCGCAGTCAATTGCCGCCACCGGGCCCACCGCTGTGCGGCCAGCCGGCGCCGCTTCTCCTCTGGAGGCAGGTGCCACTTCCCGCCTGGGCGTCACCGGACCCTCCACGGCGTAGCGATCCGGGTCCCAACCCAGACGAGCCGTGACCCAGGCGCCCACGGGGTCGTTGCCTCCGGCCAGGTGCCAGGCCACATGAGCGTGAAGGCACTTGAGCCCCCGGCGCGTGCCGCCCACCCCACCGCTGGGGCGGGGACCGTCATGGCTCGGGGCTATCTCGCCATCGCGCAGGCGGGCGTAGCGGCTATGGGCCTCGGCCAGTTTGTCCGGGTCCACTTCTGCCTCGGCCTGGCGTACTCCTCCCTCCGACTCCAGGCGGCTGATCGAACGCACCTCCTCGGCCCCGACCAGCCAGTACATGGTGGGCATGGGGGTGCCGTCGTCGAGGAACGGTGCGCTTCGAATAACCACCGGGTCGCCGCCGGTGGTGCGAACCACAATCGAGTATGGACCTTGGGGCGGCCGCCCCAACAGCTCGGTTACCCGCTCTTCGTCAGGTGAACCCACTCACCGCCCCTTTTGACCATGTGGGGCCGCTCCGGCCCGGATCTTCCTAACGTCGACCATGCAGGCCCGCCGGCCCCGCAACCGTGGATCTCAGGCTGACCGCCTGCGCCACAGCCAGAAGGCGCCGAACACGACTACGGCCAGGGCCACCGCTGGAACTGCTCTTTTGGCCACGGAACTCCCGGCCGCATCGAAAAGATCGACCGGTTCAACCGGATCGGAGTTGATGGATCGCACACTGGGTCGGGGCCGCGGCTCCTCCTTCGATGCTCGTGGTCCGGTGCCGTTGGAGCTCAGCGCACCATGGTCGGATACTCCTGAGGGGAAAGGCTCTCCTGTCGCCGACCGGGCCCCGCCCGGCGCCACCTCCGGCCCTGCGGTCGGCTCAGAGGCTGCGGTCGGCTCAGAGGCTGCGGTCGGCTCAGAGGCCGCGGTCGGCTCCGGGGCTGCGGTCGGCTCAGGGGCTGCGGTCGGCGCAGGGGCCGCGGTCGGCTCAGAGGCCGTGGTCGGCTCGGTCAGCACGGTGGACTCCAGGGAGTCGACGAACTGGCCCAACAGCTTGGCCGACACGTCGGCCAGGATGCCCCGCCCGAACTGGGCCACCTTGCCCGTAACGGCCAGGTCGGTGACAACTTCTACATCGGTGCTGTCTCCGTCGGCTCGTAGGACAGCGGTCACAGTGGCGTTTGCATTGCCCGCGCCCCGGGTGTCTCGACCCTGGGCTCGCAGCACCACCCGGTGCGCCCCTTGGTCCATTTCCTCAAAATGTGCGGAACCCTTGTACTGCGCCGTGATCGGTCCCACCTTGATCTTGACAATGCCCCGGTATTCGTCGCCCTCGACCTCGGTCAGTTGGGCGCCCGGCAGGCAGGGCGCGATCAACTCAACATCGGTCAGCACCGACCAGGCCCGGTCGATCGGTACCGGCACCCGGAATCGATTGGTCAGTTCCACGCTTGAAGGTCCTCCACGGTGTCGATGTCCCTGGGATTGCCCTCACACGCTAGTTCGGACACCAGTTCCGGTCGCTCTCGCATCAAGCGGCGGGCGCCCTCGTCGCCAAAGCCATGCACCAGTGGCCACGCGCCCCGGTCGAGGCGCACCGGATTCCCCCGCCGACCCGCGTAGGTGGCCACCACGATCAGGCTCGTTCTCGGTCCATTCGCGCCGGCCCGCTCGGGCTCGGGGTGGGCCAGAGCGGACCAGGCCGCCGTCGTGACCCCTGGCTGGTCGCCCAATCCCACCACGGCGGCATCGTGGCCCTGCTGGGCGCACCATTCCAACGCCACCCGCAGCGATGTGGCCTGACCCTGGGCCCACAGGGCATTGTCGATGAGGGTTACCTCTGGCGGCATGAGGTGGGCCAGGTCCACCGCTCCGGCCACCACCACCACCTCGTCAAGGTCGGCGGCGCACACCGATTCGAGGGCCCAGGCCACCAGGGGCCGCCCGGCGAAGGGGGCCATCAGCTTGTTGGTCGGGCCCTTGAACCTTTGCCCACCCCCCGCCGCCAGAAGAACCCCCGCCACACTCACCCTCATACCGTGCCACACCCCGGCCGGGCCGACGGCGGCGACGTCAGAGGCGGCGAGATCAGCCCGTGGCCACGCCCACTACCGGCCGGTTGAGGTGGGTGACACCGGTGGAGCCCTCGTAGGAGGCATCGCCGAAGGAGAAGATGCCGCCATCCGAGGCCACCAGCCAGTAGCCGTGACCGTCAGGGGTGGCGGCCATGCCCACGATCGGCTGGTTGAGGTGAGTAGCCCCTTCGGAGCCGTAGTAGGGGGCATCGCCGAAGGAGAAGATGCCGCCATCCGAGGCCACCAGCCAGTAGCCGTGACCCGAGACCGATCCGATCGGCGACGAATTAGTCGGTGGTGAGGTCGGGGGCGGCGTGGTCGGAGGTTTGGTAGGTGGTGGCGTGGCGGCTTGGGGTTGGGTGACCACAAAAGTGGGGTCGGTGCTGAATGTGATCACGGCCTGGCCATCTCTGACCGTGGCCCCGATGCCCACAAGCCCGCTCGACGTCTCCTCGTCGACAGAGTCGCCTGCTTTGATGGAAGAGTCGGCGATCGTGAGGGTGAGGGGGGTGGTGGCGATCGGCGATGAACCGTCAGGGGCCTGCCACGACACCGCGAAGGATATGACATAGCTATTGCCCGACCCAGTCTGCGCCTCGATCGGGCCAGGGTTGGCGACCAGGTAGATGCTGAGGGTGGTCCCATTGGGAAACGCACCCGGGGGGACGGTCAGGGTGGCGCTGATGCCACTGGCCGGGTCCGAGATGGGCAAGCTCGTTCCGGTGGCAGAGTTATAGAACGTCGAGGTCGGTGCGCCCAGCGATCCTGCCGGGGTATAAGAAGGAGGCGGAGCGTTGGCCGGGCCCGTTGTCGGTGCGCCTCCACCGCCGGTGCCGGCGGGCGGCGCGGACTGCGCCGCTACCTCCACGGCCCCAATGTCACACTTGCCCCCGCTGGGCTGGGGACGTGCCACGCCGCGCTGGTCGGTCGTCGGGCTGGTGCACAGGGAATTGCTGGAGGGTATCTGGTCGATGGCCGGACTGCCGGTCCCCGGGGCCTGAGTGAAGGTAGGTCCACCGTTGTCCTTAAAAACGTCCAGGTACGGATCCACGCTCTTCGTGCTGGAGGAGGCCGTAAACGAACAGGTGGCGTCATCGGCCAGGTTGTAGCCGGTATCGGCGAAGCTTGAGCCTGTGCAAGCCCCATGACGGTTGTTGGACACGATGGTCCCGCCAACATGCAAGGACGCGGAGGGGTAAGTCATGATGCCGTAATCGTTATCCGTGATGGTGGTGTCATCAATCGTCCCGGCAGGGTATGCGGCGATCCCGTAGGAGGCGTTGTTATGAACGGTGTCCTCGGTGACGGTGAGTGTGCCACCATTGGTGAAAATCCCTTGGGCTTGATTGCCCGATACGGTGCTGTCGATGATCGTGACCGAACCACCTTCACCATCTACCCCGGCGCCCATATTGCCGGAAAGAGTGCTGCCAGTGATCGTCGTCGCACCTCCTCTCGCAATCACACCGGCGGACACATTGTCGGCGATAGTGCTGTTTGAGATGGCCACACTTCCCGAGTCGATCTCGACGCCATGTCCGTACGAATTGGTCGCATCAGGGTTGTTGTCGATGGAGAGGTTTCTCAAGGTCACGGCCCCGGCGTTGACCACAATGGTATCGCCCGAAGTGGCCGAGACGACGGTCATTCCCTTAGGCGCCCCCGTGATTGTGAGGTCCTGTTGATTCAGGACGACCCCAGCGAAGGTGCCCGGTCCGACCGAAATGGTGTCGCCCGAGCTAGCCACGGATGCGGCATGACCGATGGTGAGACAGGGCGCGGACTGAGTGCACGGGTTGCTGTTGCTGCCGCCGGTTGCTACGTACAGGGTCGTCGGGGTGGCGCCGGCCGGAGCGGCCAGGACTAGGGATCCCAGCCCTAGGGTGGCTCCGACCAGGGCTATGACGGCCGCGGTGGGGCACAGGCCACGTCCCACCAAGGAGGGGCGCCGGGAACCTCCGGACCGTATCCTAAGACGGGAGGGGAGGGCGAGTCCGCCTGCCAAAGCTCGCGAAATGGCGCCCCTCCGAGCGTGGCAGTTTCGGTTCGAACCTGAATCGGCGTTCATGGCCTTTCTCCTTCTTGCTCTGACACCCTCGCCGTGGCCAGGAACCGGACCAGGTCCTGGGAGCTGTGGATGTAGGTCGTGCCACCCGATGCGACGTCCTCGACCTGACCCACAACACGACCGCCTTCCAACTCGGCCGGGTTCAGACGCAGGACATAGACAACGAGCACGAAGGCACCCTACGGAGTGCCACTACCAGCGCACTACCAGTTGACTACCTCGGCCGAGGGTGCCGGGGACCTTATGGAGCGACGTCGGAAAGCAGATCGACCAACTCCCCCGACAGGGGCACTCCCAGCTCCTCACTGATCCGGCGGGCCCGCAGGGCCAAGGATCGGGCCCGGTTGTGCCAACCCTGTTGCACCATGAGGCGGGCGGCCCGGCGGTAGCGGTCGTCGTCGAGGGGCTCGGCCTGGATGGCCTGCTCCAGCCATTCCACCGCCTCGTCGAGGCGACCGGCGTTGCCGGCCGCCACGGCCAAGGCGTCGAGAAGCTCGAGATGCAAGCCGGCCAGGCGCACCCTGGGCCAGGCCGTCCAGTCCTCGTAGCGGTCGGAGGGCAGCAACTCACCGTGGTACAAGGACAATGCCTGACGACAAACGTCGGCCTGCGGGCGCCCACCCCGGCCGCCTACCAGGGCGGCCTTGGCTAGT
This sequence comes from Acidimicrobiales bacterium, assembly GCA_050742455.1. Lineage (GTDB taxonomy): Bacteria > Actinomycetota > Acidimicrobiia > Acidimicrobiales > JBOGIG01 > JBOGIG01. The sequence goes on along the minus strand of JBOGIG010000014.1, from coordinate 3,739 downwards.
TGCTCGAAGTTCCGGGCATCTACCTCGACCTCCGAGCTCAGCCCCAGACTCTCGCCCTGGCGGACGATAACGGCGCCGCAGGTGGCATTGAGCCGGGAAATGACGTTGTGCAGGCGACGTCGCCCCATCCCCGGGGGGGCATCAGGCCACAACAGCTCCACCGCCTCGTCCACTTGCAGGGGACCGAGCAGGGCCACCACCTTGAACAACTTGGGGGGCATTTTGCCCCCCACCTCAACAGGCACACCACGGGCGTAAAGGGCCACCCCACCCAGCAACCTCAAACTCCAAGTGGGCCGGCCCGATACCTCCCTCGGCCCCTTGCCGTTGGCCCCAACGGATTGGTATCGCTCGTCGCTCAGGGCCAGGGCCGCTCCTTCCAGTATGGAAAGGTGTCGCCCGGCTTGCATGGCTTCGTTGGTAGCCGCAAGTCCCAAGCTCGACCGCAGCGCCGCCAGATCACCTTGGAGGATGGCCCGTTCGGGGGGCCGGGGGGGCGCCAGTCCCAGTGATAGCCGTCCAGCCTCAGCCGCGCCGTAGAGTCGGGCCGAGAGCTCGGCCTGGCCCAGGGCACAATGCACCCGGGCTACCAGTTCCACGCACCTCACGATCTGGAGTGACTTGCCCAAGGCCAGCGCCATGCGCGTGGCGTCGGCGGCCAGGTCCCGGGCCGTCTCGAAGTCCGACCGGCGGTGGGCGAGGTGGCCCAGACTGCACAGGGCCAGGGTGGTCAAGGCGCTGTCGCCCAGTTGGCGGTGGATCTCCAAGGATTCCTCCGCGGCCAATTTGGCCGCAGGGTAGTCCTCAAGGTCGCGACAGATCTCCGCCAGGGAGAACAGGCACCACGCCGCCCCACGGCGGTCGCCGACGTCACGATGGATTGCGAGAGCCTCCTCGCACAAGGATCGGGCCCGCTCGAGGTCTGGCGGTCTGTTCTCATCAAGAAGGAGGGCGTTGGCCATCCCCACCAGAGCGGTGGCCTCCCCGCGACGATCTCCCAGTCGGCGTCGCAACTCCAAAACTTCCTGGTAGAGGCGGCCGGCCTGGTCGTGACGGCCTGTTTGATAGGCCAACTGGGCCAGGCTGGCTAGGGACTTGGCGATGCCTCGTTGGTCTCCGAGCCCACGATCGATGGCCAGAGCCTCCCGGTTGAGCGTCGCCGATAGGTCAAACTCGTCGGTCATCCGTGCCACATCGCCGAGGAGTTCCAGGGAGGTGGCTACGCCTGGCAAGTGGCCGTTCTCCCGGTGAATAGCCAACGCCTCCTCGCAGCGGGACCGGGCCATCGACGCTTCTCCCCGCACTACGGACAGCTTGCCCATCTGGTTGAGGACGTCCGCCGTCCCGATGGCATCCCCATCGACACTCAGCTTGGCCAGGGCTTCCTCGTACAGTGCCGCCGCCCGGGCCTCCTGGCCCCGCACTGCGGCCAGCTGGCCCATCTGGGCCAAGCAAGCCCCCAGATCAGCCGCACCCTCGGCCCCGCCCAGGCAGCCGAGGGCCTCGGACAGGAGCCGGTCGGCCTCGGCCAGATCGCCGCGGTATCGGGCCAACAGGCCCAATCCGGCCAGACATCGGGCCACTCCGACCTCGTCCTTCCTGCTCCGCCAGTGAGCCAGGCCCTCCCCTAGACTCTCACCGGCCTGACGGTGGTCGCCTTGAGCCTGGGCCAAACCGGCCAGGATTTCGCCCACCCGAACCCGCAGGTCCGATGATTCCCCCGGGCACCTCGAAGTCAATGCTGCCTCGGTCCAGCGGCGCCCTTCACTCAGGTGGCCGCGCGCTCCCCAGAAAGGCCCAAGGACGCCCACCAAGCGAAGGGTTAATTCATCGGTGCCGCCATCAGAGGTCGCCATGGCCCAGGCGAGGGCGGCCCGGATATTGTCCTGCTCCGCCTCTACCTGGTCGAACCATAGGCCCATACCGGTTTCGGTGGAGTCTCGACCCTCTTCCAGCCACTTGAGGAACCACCGGGCGTGGCGGAGCCGGGTCTGGCCTTCGCCCGAGGCCGTCAGCTGTTCCGCCGCGTAGGCCCGAACCGTGGATAGCAGCCAGTACTGCATCCGTCCCGATCGTTCGCCTGCCGACACCAGCCCCTTGTCGATGAGACGGGCCACCACGCCCACCACGTCCTCGGCGGATACTTCCTCGCCTCCGCACACCGCTTCGGCCCCCTCCGGGCTGATCGAGCCGGCGAAAGCTCCCAGCCGGGTGAATACGACTCGCTCTGTCGGGTCCAGCAGGCCCAGGCTCCAGTCCAGCACCGCCCGCAGGGTCCGGTGACGGCTGGGACGTGCATCAGCGTCCGACCCAGCCAGACGAAGACCGTCGCCCAACCGTTCGAGCATCTGGCGCGGGGTTAGCGTGTGGGCCTGTTTTGCGGCCAGCTCGATGGCCAACGGCAACCCTTCGAGTCGCCGACAAACCTCCGATACTGCGTGAGCATTGGCCTCGTCGAGGACGAAATGGCGATGCACTGTCGCGGCCCGATCGACAAATAGGCGAACGGCGGGGGACTCCTCCGCTTCCGCCAAACCCGACATCTCCCCTTCGGGCACCGGGAGCGGCGCAAGGTTCCAGTCCAACCCCCCGGGGACCCCAAGGCGATGGCGACTGGTAGCGATGACGACAACCTCGGGACAGGCGGGGACCACGTCCTCAAGGAACTGCGAAACGGCCGGCACTTGGCGCTCACAACTGTCGAGGACAACTACCAACGAGCGGGACCGAAGCGCCTCGATCAACGTAGCCCCCACCTCCACGCCCGCCTCTTCGGCAATTCCCACCACCCGCGCCACCTCGGGCACCAACGCCGCGTCGTCGCTCAGCCCAGCCAGGTCGACCAGCCATATCCCGTCGGGATGGGAATCGGTAAGGCGGGAGGCAACCTCCAACGCCAGTCGGGTCTTGCCCACCCCCCCGGGACCAGTGAGGGTGACAACCCGTTGGCGGCCGGCCAGCGCCGTCAGTTGGGCGACTTCCTCCTCGCGCCCAATAAGGGTGCTTCCCGTCGGGGGTCGTGGGACCTGCGCATTTTGGAGTTTCGCGAGCACGCTCGACTCGTTTCCATTTGTGCGTCGACGTCGGGACTGAAGCAGGCCAAGTCTAGGACGTGAGGGGTAGGTACGCTCTCAGCAGCTCTCGGTGACGTCTTCGGAGGGGCCGGCGACTACGATTTCTTTCCCGGTACCGAGCGATGGCCGGGCGGAGGAGGCGAAGTGGCGGCCATAGTCGTGGAGGGATTGCGCAAGTCCTATGGCGCCTTCGAGGCGGTCAAGGGCATCGACTTGCGGGTGGAAACCGGGGAGATCGTCGCCGTCCTCGGCCCCAACGGGGCCGGCAAGACCACCACCGTAGAAATCCTGGAGGGCTATCGAACCCGGGATGCCGGCGAAGTGCAGGTACTGGGTCTGGACCCCATCCACGGGGGCGCCGAGCTTCGCCGGCGGGCTGGGATCGTTCTGCAGGAGTGCGGCATGGACGACTACCTGAGCGTGGCCGAGATGCTGCGCATGCACGCCGAGCTTTACCCCCACCCTCGCCCGGTGGACGCCACCATCGACCTGGTCGGGCTGGAAACCAAGGCCAACAGCCGAGTCAAGAGCCTGTCGGGGGGCCAGAAGCGCCGCTTGGACCTGGCCCTCGGGCTGATCGGGGACCCCGAGCTGTTGTTCTTGGACGAGCCCACCACCGGTTTCGACCCGTCCGCCCGCCGGGCTGCTTGGGAAGTAGTGCGCAA
>JBOGIG010000013.1:0-12682 GCA_050742455.1 Acidimicrobiales bacterium | reverse complement strand
CCCCGCCCGAGCCCTATCGTTGGGCGCCGCTCTGGCTGTCCTGGTCGTGGTCCTGTCCAGTTGCGGCACCGGGGCCGGGGGCAGCCGAGCCGGTGGACCGCCTCCTTCGAGCGGCCCCGCCACCACGGCGTCGCCGGCTTCGTCCGGACCGTGCGTACACGCGGCGATCCCGGCATATTTCGATCCCCAGTCCTCTCTGTACTGGCGGGTCCTCACGTCCGGGACCGGACCGGCCCCGTATTGGGTGATCATCAATCCCAACAATGGTCCTGGCTCCGCGGCCCAAGCGGATTACCAAAACGCCGTGACCGCGGCCCGCCAGGCCGGGGAACACGTGTTGGGCTACGTTCTCACCGGGTACGGCCGACGCTCACCGGCCGATGTCGCCACCGACGTGGCCCGCTACCACTCCTGGTACGGCGTCAACTCCATCTTTTTCGATGAGGCCCCGGTCAAAGCGGCGTATCTCGGCGCCTATCAGGGCTACGTCGCCTCAGTCCACGCCCACGGCGGCCGGGCCGTGCTCAATCCGGGGACCGTGCCGGACAGGGGATACTTCAGCTTTGCCGATGCCGTGGTGACCTTCGAGAGCCCGGCCTCGGCCTACGTGAAGGATCCCCACCGGCCCGGGGCTCTGGTCGGCATCCCCTCGTCGCGAATATGGAACATCGTGGTCAACACCCCACCGGCGCTCCTGGCCCGAGTGATCGGAGTGGCCCAGAGCCGTCACGCCGGTTTCCTGTACGCCACTGACGGCATTGAGCCTGACCCCTACAACACCCTGCCGAGCTATTGGGCACAGGAGCTGGCCTCGGCCTCGGCCACCTGCGCCGGGCCCTGACCGGGTGCCCTGGCATGCGGCCGGTTGTGGCCGTGCGACACCGGCTCACCTATCCTGGGTAAGCGCTGGGAACTACTTGGGATGGCAATCCTCCCCAGCTCCTATACCCGATAGCCCTTGAACGTGAATTGTAAGGACCAGGAGGAACCATTGGACGTACCGGCGGCGCGGGTGGTGTTCTCGGCCCGGGACAAGGCTGAGATCGCCGAGGCCACGTCCGACATCTTGTCCAGCGGGGCTTTGACTCTCGGGCCGTGGACGGCCCGATTCGAAGCCGAGTTCGCCTCGGCCCACCAGGCCCGTCACGCCGTGGCCACGTCCAGCGGGACGGCGGCCCTCGAGATCATCCTGCGCAGCCTGAACCTCGGCGGGGCCGATGTCATCGTCCCGGCCAACACCTTCGTGGCCACCGCCACCGCCGTGGAGCGGGCCGGCGGCCGACCGGTGTTGGCTGACGTCGACGCAGACACCCTCGCCCTGTCCTGCGCCACGATCGAGGCCGCGCTGGGTGCGGCCCCCACTGCCGCCGCGGTGGTGACGGTGCACATCGGTGGTTCCATCTCGCCCGAGTTGCCCGCCATCGCCCGGATGTGCGAGCAACGCGGCCTGATCCTGATCGAGGACGCCGCCCACGCCCACGGATCGACGCTGGGTGGACGCCCGGCCGGATCGTGGTCGAAGGCGGCGGCCTTTTCCTTTTACCCGACCAAGGTCATCACCAGTGGCGAGGGCGGGATGATCCTCACCGCCGACGACCAAATAGTCGAGGAGGCCCTCATGTACCGGGACCAGGGCAAGGCCGGGTTCTTGGACAACCTTCACGTCCGCTCGGGCTACGCCTGGCGGATGAGCGAGCTTCACGCCGCCGTGGGCTGTGTGCACCTCTCCCATCTGGATCGCTTCCTGGCCGTGCGCCGGGGTGTCGCCGCCTCCTACGACGAAGGGCTGGCTGCCCACGAGGAGGGGCCCCGCGCGCTGCCGGTCGGACCCGACGGCGCCTCCAACTACTACAAGTACCCGGTGATGCTCCCTTCAGGCCTGGACCGCGACGCCGTCAAGAAGGAGCTGCGGGGCCGCTTCGGTGTAGGGCTCTCGGGCGAGGTGTACTCCACCCCACTGCATCGCCAACCCATATTCGACGGTGTCGTGAGGATGGCGCCGGGTGGCCTGCCTGTGGCCGAAGAAGTGTGCGCCCGCCAAGTGTGCCTTCCGGTGCACTCTGACATGGCCGAGGACGAGGTGGCCCACGTGCTGTCCTCAGTGCGATCGGTGATCTCCGACATGATGGCGCAGGTCCGAGCCTGATGCGGGTGGCCGTCACAGGAGGGGCCGGGTTCATCGGACGGCACGTGGTGGCTCATCTCGTCGGAGCCGGACATGACGTGGTCGTCCTGGACAAGGTGGACCGGCTGGGAGAGCTGCCCGAGGTGAGCGGCGTCGTGCTGGGTGGCCGGGCCCTCGGAGGCCCCGTGCCGGGAGACGCCGTGCTCGGAGGCCCGGTGCTGGGACGCGGCCCCGCCTCTGCGTCGCCCGGGCGGGTGGTCCATGAACGGGTCGACATCTTGGACCTGGCCGGTCTGCGTGCCGCCATGGCCGGTTGCGACGCCGTGATGCACCTGGCCGGTGTGGCCAACGTGGACGAGGCCTATCGACGTCCGGTGGACACAGCGCGCTTCAACGTGGAGGGGACGGCCAACGTGTTGGAGGCGGCGCGGGAGGCCGAGCTGAACAGGGTGGTGCTGGCCTCCACGGTATGGGTCTACGGAGCGGTAGCGGGTGCGGACGAGTTGACCGAGGCCGACCCGGTGGACCTGGCCCTCACCGGCCACGTCTATACCTCCACCAAGCTCGCGGCCGAGATGCTGGTCCACAACTACTGGTCCATGTACCACCAGCCGTACACGATTTTGCGCTACGGCGTCCCCTACGGGCCGGGGATGAGGGACGAACTGGTAATCGCCCGCTTCGTGCGCCAGGTGCTGGCCGGCGAAACCATCCAGATAGCCGGCGACGGCTCCCAGGTACGCAACTACGTCTACGTCGGTGACCTGGCCGCGGCCCACGTGGCTGCCCTGGGCGAAGCCGGCGCCAACCAAGTCTTTGCCCTGGACGGAAGCGAGCCCATCAGCGTGGTGGGGATCGCCCAGACGGTGGGGGAGTTGTTGGGCCGCCCGGTCAGAGTCGAGCACATCCCCGGTCGACCGGGTGACTATCAGGGGCGTTCGGTGTCCACGGCCCGGGCCCGGGAGGCGTTGGGTTGGGAAAACCTGACGACCTTCGCCGAAGGACTCGGCCTGTACCTCGATTGGCACACCGCCCGACACCGGTCGTGACCGACCCCGCCCCGAGGCACGCCCTCGTACTTTCCGGGTCGCTCGGCATGGGGCACGACGTCGTGGCTGCCGCCTGCACCGCCTCGCTGGCGAGCCGGGGTTGGACCAGCGACACCCAGGACGCGATGGCCCTCCTGGGCGGTTCGGCCCACAAGGTGGCTGACTCTATCTTCCGGCGCATCCTGGCCGTGCCCCCCCTCTACGATGCCCTCCACTTCTCCGTCCTGCGCACCGGATCGGGATTGGCCCGGGCCATGGACCGGGCCGCCGCCGGCCGCCTGGTGCCGGTGGTGGAGGAGCTCTTGGATAGGCAAAAGCCCGATCTCGTCCTTTCTACTTTCTCCACCGGGGCCGGGGTTGTGAACCACATCAAGGCCCGCCGGCCCCGACTGGTCAGTGCCGTGATCTGTACCGATGTCACCGCTCATCGCCTGTGGGTGCATCCCCGGACCGATCTGTTTCTGGTCACCTCGGAGGCGGCGGCGGCGTCGGTGCGCCGATTTCGCCCCGATGCACCGGTGGCACTGGTGCCGTTCCCGCTCCGTCCGGGCTTCTACCACCCCCCGACTCAGGCCGAGGCCCGGGCCACGCTCGGCATCCCCGACGACGAGCGCTGCGTCCTGTTGATGTCGGGGGGCTGGGGCCTCGGACCCATCGCCCGAACGGCCCGGGCACTCGGCGACGCCGAGGTGAACGTCTTGGCCGTGGCCGGTCGCAACCCCGCTCTGGCCGCCCGGTTGCGGGCCGTCAGCGCCGAGCAGCCCCGGGTGGTTTCATTCGGCTTTACCGATCGGGTGGCCGAGCTCATGGCCGCCTGCGACCTGGTCGTTACCAGCTCGGGTGACACCTGTAGCGAGGCCCGGGCCCTGGGCCGGGACATGCTGTTGTTGGACGTGGTCCCTGGCCATGGCCGGGAGAACCTGCAACATGAGCTGGAGTTGGGTCGGGCCGGGGTGACCTCGGCCGACCCCGAACAAGTGGTCCCTGCCGCCCTGGCCGCTCTGGACCGTGTGTGCCGTCCGGGCCCTGGGGTCAGCGTTGACCGAAGGACCTGGGAGGAGGCGTTCGCCGCCGCCCTCGATCGTTTGGGATTTGACGGGGTCTGACCGGTGACGGCGATCGTGTTGCCCGTGCTCGCCGCCGGCGTGCTCACGGCATTGGGGGCCTCGATCCTTTTCAACCTGGCCCCCCTGGCACAGGCCGTCGAGGCCCGCCGCCAGCCCGAGCCGAGCGGGCTGGGGTTGGGCCTGCTGTTCAAGCTGGCCCACCGACCCATGTGGCTGTTGGGTTTGGCCTGCGAGTTCCTTGGCTTTGGCTTCGAAATAGTGGCCCTCAGCATCGCACCACTCACCCTCGTCGAGCCTCTCATCGGGGCGGGCGTGGTCATCCTGGCCGTGGCCGCCAGCCGGTGGCTGGACGAGTCGTTGGGCCCGGCCGGGGGCCTGGCCCTGGCCTGCACCGTGGCGGGTGGGTTGGCCGTGGTGTTGTCGCTGCGCCACCAGCACCAGGTAGGCAGCCTCGGAACGAGCCGATCTTTGTTGGGCCTGTCCCTGATCGCCCTGGTTGTAAGCGCCGGGGCGGTGGGGTTGGCCCGGTGGGGGATGGCCCGGAGACGAAGCGGGGTAGCCGGGATCGGCTTCGGGTTGGTGGCCGGGGTGTGCAGCACCGTGTCCACCCTGGCCACCCGCCAGATGGGGCTGGTGATCAAGCATCACGGGTTCTTCCGGGTGGCGACCATGGCTTCGGTCTATGTCTTGATCGTGTTCTCGATCCTGGCCCTGGCCGCTCTCCAGCGGGGCTACCAGTCCGGCGCCGTGCTGGTCACCTTCCCGGTGTCGACCACCCTGGCCACCGCCTTGCCGGTCATGGCCGGCATCTGGCTGCTGGGGGAGCCGGTACCGGGAGGGAGCGGGTTCTGGCTGCTAATCGTGGGCAACGTCTTGATAGTGGCAGGGATAGCCGGCTTGGGCCGCCGGCGGGCAGTGGCCGGGATGCTCGAAGCGCCCGCCCAGCCTCGTGGCGAAGAGACCCCGGCGGCTGCCCGGTTGCCGGGCTGACCTCTGGGGCCGGCGCCTGGCCAAAGTGAGATTGCCGGGCTGACCGATTGACGGGCTGATCGATTGCCGGCCAGCGGTGATTGGGCCAAGATGGCGACATGACCACTCGCGTTGGATCGAGATCTATTTTGTCTTGGGCCTCGCAGGATTCGGTGCTTTCTATAGCTTCGAAGGGGTCGGTGCTGTCTATCGGATCGATCGGCTCGGTTCTGTCGATCGGTTCGGTGGGCTCGGCCGGATCGGTGCTGGCGCTGGGCTCGTTCTTGTCGGTGGGGTCCTTGATGTCAGCGCTGAGCATTGCCTCGATCATGTCGTGGCGGGCCCGTCGCCGGGTCATGGGTTCGACCCGGGCGGCGCTACCGGCTTAGTTGGGCCGGAGGCCGGGCGGCGCTACTGGCTTAGCTGGGCCGGAGGCTGGGCGGCGCTACTGGGTTGATCCCACCGCCCCGGGAGGCAGGGCCGGGGCCGATCCGACCGAGGGAAACACTCCCATGGTCCCAGCATGGGTCCCGGCCAGCGAGTAGGGCGGGGCCAGGTCCACTCCGTCCGGGTCGTAGAGGTAGCCCGGACCACTGCCGTGGATCCCCTTGTGGCCGTACTGCCACACGATCTGATTGGTGCGGGGATCGATGACGATGACCCGATGGTTGTAGTCATCGTTGACCAGCACGTCGCCATTGGGCAAGGGCAGGGCAAGGGACGGCTTGTTGAGGGCGGCCGCCCCGCCGGGGGCGTAGCGCCACAGGAGCTTGCCGGACTGGTTGAACGTCTCCACCTGGCCCGGATTGGAGTAGTCGGCCGAGAGATAGACCCCAGGTTTGATCTCGTTGGTGTCGGACGGGTAGCTCATGCCCGGGGGGTGGATGGAGAACGTGACCTGGCCGCTGAGGGTGAGGCCGTCCACCCAGTCTCCGTTGATCTCGGTGATGAGGTATTGGCCGTTGGTCATGGGAAAGGCGCCATTGGGAGATCCCCAGTGCTGGGGTGGAGCGTGACGGCAGGCGTTGGTGGTCATGCCGTAGATATGGAGGGGCGAATGCAGCGGCGGTCTCAGCACCAGGATCCGACAGTTCTTGATGTCGGCCGTGATGATGTCCCCGTTGGGCATCATGATGGCGTCGTCGGGGTTCCAGAGCTGGTTGTTTCCCGAGCCGTGCACCCCCGGGGTTCCGTACTGCCAAAGGATCTTATGGGTGGCGATGTTCACCAGGCTGATGACGAAATCGTCCTCCTGGGTGGCGACGATGTCCTTGCCGTTGGGGGTGAAGAAGGCATCATCGGGGACCTTGAAGGTCTGGCCAGATGGCAGGTCTCCCGGTCGGGGGAACTGCCATGTGATGTTGCCCTGGGGATCCACGATCAGGAGTCGGTTGTTGAGGTGGTCGGCGATCAGCACCGATGCAGGCAGGACGGCCGGATTGGAGCCGGGGGCGAGGTTTGGCCCGGGGGTGAGATTGCGGACCGCGGTCGTGGTGGGGCCACTCTTGGTGCCTGTCGAGCGTGGGTGGGAACTGGAAGTGGAGGCCTGGGTGCCTGTGCTGCACGCCGTTGCCACCAGGGCCACCAAAGCCAGGCCGGCCAGGACAGGACGATGCCCCCGTAGATGTCTTCTCAATCGCCTCCGCCACCCTTGGAATGGTCGCGTCCCGGGCCCTTGCCCGAGCCGTGGTCGCCCGGGTGGGCCACCGTGGTTGTCGTCGCCACGCTAGTCGTGCCCCCCGAGTCGGTTGTGGCAGTGCTGAGCTGGGTCAGTTGCGCTTGGACCTCGGCGGCGCCGGTCAGGATCTGCCCGGCGCGCGTGGCAGTGATGGCGCCCCCCGCCTTCAGGGTGGATACCATGGCATCAAGGCGGCTCAACCCGGCTGAGGCGGCGCCAAGGTCGCCCTTGGCCGCCGAGCTTCTGATTGCCGCCACCTGTTGGGACAAGGTAGCCGAAGCCGACGAGCTGAGGGCGGGTCCGGAAGACCCGCATCCGGAAGCGGCCACCGCCAGGACGATGGCCAGCGCCGCTCCGGCCCGTGTTGCCCCAGCCCTTTTCGGGCCGGCCCGTGCTGGGGAGTCCCGTTTCGCGCTGGTCCGTGCAGCGCCGAGCCTGATCATGGCTTGACCAACTGGGATAAGTGAGTCAGGGCGGAGTCGAGCGACGAGGGCAGCGTGTTCGACGTCGAGGTGGATGACGGTGGAGCCAGGGGCGGTGGCGATCCGTGGTGGGAGGCGGCCAGGGCGCCTATGACGATGAGGACGATGACCAGGACGGCGGCCGAGCCCATCCACAGCCGTTGACGGGGATCGGCCCAGCTCTGCAGCCACTGCCTGGGGCCAGGTAGGGAGTGCCCCGCCCGGGTAGGCCCGCCGGCTCCCGCCCGGGTAGGCCCGCCGGCTCCCGCCCGGGTGGCACTGCCGGCTCCGGCCCGGGTAGCTCCCGCTCCCGCGGTGACAGCGGCCCCCTCTGTGACCGTGACCTTCCGGGTGACGGTAGCGTCTCCGCCGGTCACTATCGGTGCGAGCACGACGGTGGCATCATCCGCGGGGTCGGGTCCCCTCGGATCAGGCCTATCCGGCCCTGACCGTCTACCCCGAGATGGGGCGATCGTCGCCGCCATGTCCCTCGCCGAGACGAAACGGAGGGCCGGGTCGTGGTGCATGGCCCCCTCCACCATGGCGGCCAAACCATCGTTCACATCGGGGCGAAGCCGGCGCAGGTCGGCGGGGGTCGCCGCCAGCAGCGAGGCCAGAGGGGCACCGTCAGGAACAGGTCGAGAGCCGGTCAGCGCTTCGTAGACCACTACTCCGGCGGCGTAGAGATCGGTGGCGACGCCGGCCGGTGCTCCGTTGAGGCGTTCGGGCGCCAGGTAGGCCAGCGTTCCGATGACCAGCCCGGCTGTAGTCGTCGTGTCGGTAGAGACTTCCAGGCTCTTGGCGATGCCGAAGTCCCCGACTTTCCACCCGCCGGCGGTGGCGGCCAGGACGTTGGAGGGCTTGACATCTCGATGGACCATGCCGGCCGAGTGAGCCGCCTCCAGGGCGTCGAGCATCTGGGTGGCCATGAGCTCGATCTCGGCCAGGTCAAGGGGTCCGCCGGCGATGGCGTTGGCCAGTGTGGCGCCCGACAGCCGCTCCATGACCAGGAATGGGACCTCGTCCTGCTCGCCGGTGTCAAAGACGGAAACGACGTTCGGGTGAGCCAGGCGGGCCGCCATGCGGCCCTCCTGCTCGAAGCGCCCCCGGATCAATGGGTCATGGGCCATGTCGGCGCGAAGGATCTTGATGGCTACCTGTCGGCCCAGGCGGCGATCGACGCCGGCTCTGATCTCCCCCATGCCACCGCGGCCCAGGATCTCACCCACCTCATAGCGGCCGGCCAGTACGGCGAAGCGGGGTGGGGGCGGGGCGGCCCCCAGGTCGTCGTTCACTTGGGGCTTATACCCATCTTGACGGTATCGCCGACCCGAACCTGTCCGGGGGTGCGCACCCAGGCATACCAGCGGGCGAGGTGGGGGTTGTTCCGGTAGTCGATGCGGGTGAAGTCGCCGTCGACGAACCACTGGGCCTGCTTGTAACATGGGATCGCTGCAAAGGAGATCTCGGCCGCCACGTCACCGACGTAGAGACGGGCCCCGGGCCGCAGGCTTGACCAATCCAGGCCGGCAACGGTCAGGTTCTCGCCCGCCGAACCGAAGCCGATCGGATGCCCGGCCCGGGCCAGCTCGTCGATGACCTCGCTCGACCACAGGCAGATGGCCTGAAACGCCCGACCGTGATGGCGGCGGTCGGCTTGGGTGTCCCCGACCAGGCCCGTGTGGTCGATCCGAGCCTGGTCCAGGGCGGACTTGGGCACCCCGCCGTCGGAGGCGTTGATGCCGACGATACGACCGGTACCGACCGGGGCCGCCCCAAGGGCCTCCAGGCCCCGGCCCACGTCCATGTAGTGGTGGGAGGCATCGTGGGCGGCGTGGAGCAAAAGGGCCTTGGCGCTGGTGGCCTGGGCCGGGCGCCCATCGGGCCATTGGATCGTGGCGGTATGGGACCAAGTGGTCGCCCCTGCCCCACGCACCAGGGATGCCATGTCCCGGCCCTGAGAGTTGAGGGCTGCCTGTACGGCGCCGGGGTCGAGGGTGGCGCCGGGGTCGAGGGTGGCGCCGGTCGCGCCCTGTGCGGCGCTCTCCTCGGGCGGCCCGGCCAGGACCACCCCGTCCCGGTCCAGGATCTGTTCCAGGCCCGCTCGTATCACCGCGGTCACTCCGGCGGCGTGCCGGCCATACTCCAGAGCCGACCACACATCTGGCGCCGGCCTGGAGTCCAGTGTCGCATGATCGACTCGTGCCGTGGCCAGCTCCCACCAGGTGCCCATTTCCCCAAACAGAGAGGCGGCATCGTGCACGGTCCACTGGTCTGAGTCAAAGCCGCACTCATGGCAGGTCTCGGAACCGGTCGGATTCACCCCGCCATCATGGCCCAAGGACCGGGCTACGGGTTCCTCGTCGGGTCTGATCCGGGACGCCGTCGATGCCACTTTTGGCTCAGAGCGGAGCTCGCAGCATAGTGATGTAGTCTTACATCACTATGCTGCGGACGCAGATCTCATTGACCCAAGAGGAGCGGAGCGTTCTTGACGCCGAGTCGGCCCGGACCGGCAGGTCGATATCGGGTCTGATCCGGGACGCCGTCGATGCCGCTTATGGCTCGAAGCGGAGCGCTCAGACGGATCTTGAGGCGATGCGACGGGCATTCGGTTCCTGGCAACACCACAGCGAGGATGGAGGCGCCTGGGTGGAACGGGTTCGAACGGGGGAACGCCTCCGGGGGGTGAAGTGACCACCCTGATCGACACGTCTGTCCTAATCGACTACTTGCGAGGCCACATGGGTGCTGCCAAGGTGCTGGAGACCAGGCGGCAGTCAGGAGTGTTGCACGCCAGTGAGATAACACGCCTCGAGGTGTTGGCCGGAATGCGACGAATCGAGGAAAGTTCCACCCGCTTGCTGTTCTCATCTCTCATCTGGCACGACATCGACGTTGGCGTGGCCGAAAGCGCTGGGGAACTGGGTCGGCGATGGCTACCCGGTCATTCCGGCATCGACAGCGCCGACCTGGCCGTGGCGGCCACGACCATGTTGATTGGAGCCGAGCTGCTCACACTGAACGTCAAGCACTTCCCGATGTTTCCTGGCCTGCGCCCTCCGTACTGACCGGCCTCGGGTAGGACCAAACACGAACGAGGAGGTAGTGGTGGCCCAGCAGATGGACTCGGCGCAACGCCGTGCCCGGGGAGTTGTTGGTCCGGGTGACCCCGAGCCGGATCACGGCCGTGGCCGACATGGCTGGATATTGACGGGCCCGGCCACCGGAGTGGGATTGCGCTCCATCGACCCTGGAAAGGTATTGCGACCAGCTCGCAACTAGCGTGGAAGGCGGTTAGGCTTCGGCGCAGTTGGTGACCACCGAGGAGGGCGGAGATGTCGACACTTACAGCTGAGGCGCCCAGCCGCCTCAGGAAGGTCCGGCTCTCGCTCAGTCCGTCCGAATGGCGTCGGGTAGGCGGAATGACGGCTGTCATCGTCGCTCTCCACGTCATCGGCTGGGGCATATTCATCGCCGTCATCGTCCCCCGGCACCTGGGGCTGGGGATCGGCGTGGCCGTCACCGCCTACACGCTGGGAATGCGCCACGCCTTCGACGCCGACCACATATCGGCCATCGATAACACCACCCGTAAGTTCATGTCTGAGGGCAAGCGGCCGCTCAGCGTCGGCTTCTTCTTTTCCCTTGGTCACTCCTCCGTGGTCTTTGTCATCGGCGTGGCCCTGACCTTTGCCGCACGGGCCGTGTTCGGTGCGGTGAACAACCCAGGCTCCACCCTTCACACCTTCGGCGGCTTTGTCGGCACTCTTGTGTCGGGGACGTTTCTCTATCTCATCGCCATCCTCAACCTCGTCATCCTGTTCGGCATCGTAAAGGTGTTCAGGGAGATGCGTAGCGGCCGCTTCAACGACGAGGAGCTGGAGTCCCAACTGAACTCGAGGGGCCTCATGTTCCGCTTCTTCGGCCGGCTGATGGGCGCCATCAAGAGCCCATGGCAGATGTACCCCGTCGGTGTGATCTTCGGGCTGGGATTCGACACCGCGACCGAGGTGGCGCTGTTGGCCACCACGGCCGGGGCGGCCACCGCCGGCCTGCCCTGGTATGCCGTGTTGGCCCTACCGGTTCTGTTCGCTGCCGGCATGTCCCTGCTGGACACACTCGACGGCTCGTTCATGAATTTCGCGTACGGCTGGGCATTCGCCAAGCCGGTGCGCAAGGTCTATTACAACATCACCATCACCGGGCTGTCCGTGGCGGTGGCGTTTCTGATCGGCACCATTGAGATCTTTGGCTTGACCGCAACCGAGCTCAAGTTGAAGGGATCCTTCTGGGCCTACATGTCCAATTTCAACATCAACCGGGCCGGCTTCATCATCGTGGCCCTCTTCGTTTTCACCTGGGTGACAGCCCTTGGCATCTGGCGTTTCGGCCGGATCGAACAGCGCTGGGAAATGGCCGCAGCCCGAGCCCGAGTCGCCCGCGGCGAGGACTGAGCCCATCGGCGGCGGCTTTGGGGGATGAAGCCTGAGGTCTCAGGTGCAAGCTGTCGCACCCGCTATCGGAATCGCTACCGGTGCCGGTAGCGGTAGCGGTAGCGGTAGCGCTACCATGGGGCCATGACGGCGCTTCACGTCAGGAATCTCCCAGAGTCAGTTGTGACAGCCTTGCGCGAGCGGGCGGCCCGGCACGGGTGGTCGATGCAGCAAGAGATCCGCCAAATATTGGAGGCAGCTGCAAAGTCGCCGCCGGCCGGCGAACTCCCTCTGCCTGTTCGCCTGACCACGGTTCGCGCGGCGGTTACCTCCACGTGGGGCCGGGAAGAGATCTATGGCGACGCCGGACGCTGATCGCGCTTTCTTGGATACGAATATTCTCCTGGCGGCAACGGACGAAGCACGACAACAGCACGAGATGGCAATTGCGGCGATAAATGTGTGGCCCGCATCTGGCTTGGTGCTCTACACCAGCGGGCAGATAATGCGCGAGTACCTCGCCGTGGCCACGCGCCCGGTCAAGAGGAACGGGCTGGGCATGGCTCGGGGTGATGCAATTGCGAATGTTCGAGCCCTGCGGGCGAGACTGACACTGCTGGCCGAGGACACCAAGGTCAGCGACCGCCTGATCGGTCTGCTTGAAGCGGTCGAGTGCTCTGGGAAGCAGATCCACGACGCCAACGTCGTTGCCACCATGCTGGTGCACGGGATTGACACGGTGGTCACCATGAATGTTGACGACTTCTCTCGATTCGGTGATCACGTGCGGGTAGCTGACTTGGGTCAATAGGGCGGTGTGCCCTCGACAGGACTCGAACCTGTGGCCTTCTCTTTAGGAGAGAGACGCTCTATCCACCTGAGCTACGAGGGCGTGTG
>JBOGIG010000012.1:0-1770 GCA_050742455.1 Acidimicrobiales bacterium | reverse complement strand
ATGCCCATCGCTTGGGTGGTTCTGTCCAGCTCGTCCCGGAATGCCGTGCCCGCCAGGGGCAACAGCAGGTCGATGTCGACCAGATCGGCAATGTCGACCCGGGCCTTGCGAGCGAGAGGGTGGGAGGCGTCGATGGCCAGGACCAGGTCCTCGTCGAAGAGCTCCCGGGTGGAGAATTCGTTGCCCGGAACGGGAAGGTTGACCACGGCCATGTCAAGGCGCCCGGCGCTGAGCTGGGGCTCCAGGGTGGAGGAATTGCCGTCCACCACGACCAAGTGGACCAGGGGATGGCGCAGCGACATCCGGTGGAGCAATTGGGGCACCAACCATCGGGCGGTGGTCCCGATCATTCCGATGCGCACGGCCCCGGTCACCTGGCTGCCCAGCGCCACCACGTCGGCCACCATGGCTTCGATCTCGACGCTGACGCGCCGGGCCCGGGCCACCACCTCCTCACCTGCCTCGGTCAACCGGCCCGCGCTCCGGTCGATGAGCACGGCCCCGAGTTCCCGTTCAAGGTGGGCCACATGAGCCGAAATATTGGACTGGACCGTATTCAGAGCGTCGGCCGCGGCCGAGAAGCCCCCGTGGTCGGCCACTCCCACCAGTGCATTCAGTTGGCGAAGTTCCATCGGTAAATATGATGGCAGATATCTAAATGAACTGTTGGACAGATTCGATCGGCGGGAGGATAATGGACGCAGACCACGGGAGCGCACCGGATCCCCCCTCCGGTTCTCGTTGAGTCTGATCGAAGGGGCTGGCGTCCCCCATGCTGGCCCCTTCGGCGCGTCCGGGGCCGGATCTGGCCTATCTTGGCAACTGAGATGTCTTGCCCACCGAAATGACCGGCGCCGTTTTTTTCGATCTGGACCGCACCCTCCTCACCGGGGCCTCGGGACCGGCCTTGAACAAGGCCCTGGGTCAGGCCGGTGTATTGAGCCGTCAGTCCATACCGGGCCAGGCCTGGCTCTACCGGGTCTACGACCTGGTGGGCGAGACGCTGCCCTCAATGATGCTGGCCCGGGGGGCGGCCTTGGCGGCCAAGGGTTGGGAAGTGGCCCAGGTCCGCCGGGCCGGCGAGTTGGCCGCCGATCTTCTCGAGCCGATGGTGGCCCCCTACGCCCGGGGACTCCTGGCCGAGCACCAAGCGGCCGGGCGGCCTTTGGTGCTGGCCACCACCACGCCCTATCACATGGTCGAACCCCTGGCCCGCCGGCTCGGCTTCGACCATGTCGTTGCCACCCGCTATCAACAAGCCGATGGCTGCTACACGGGCAAGCTGGACGGGGAGTTCGTGTGGGCTCTGGGCAAGCTGGCCGCGGCCCGTCGTTGGGCCGCCCAAAGTGAGGTCAACCTCGAAGAGAGCTTCGCCTATTCCGACAGCATCTACGACATGCCCCTTCTGATGGCCGTCGGCCATCCCAATGCCGTGAACCCCGATCCCCGGTTGTGGGCCGCCGCCGCCCTGCGCCGCTGGCCCGTCATGCACCTGGACGTGCCGCCCGGGGTGCCCAAGGTGGCTGGGATGGAGCCGGCCGATGCCCTGCGCCTCCTGGCCCGGCCCGAGTTGTTCCCCTACGCCCGCTTCGATCTGGGATCACCTCGCAACATCCCGACTGAAGGACCTGCTCTGGTGGTATCGAACCACCGTAGCTATTTCGACGTGGTGGCTCTCGGACTGACCGTCCTGGCCGCGGGTCGCCCATTGCGCTTCATGGCCAAGAAGGAGGTCTTCGACGCTCCGGTCATCGGATGGCTGGCCCGAGC
>JBOGIG010000011.1:0-47682 GCA_050742455.1 Acidimicrobiales bacterium | reverse complement strand
CTCGGGGCGAGCCTCGTGATCGACCTCCACCCTCACGACCGCGGCCCGCGGGGGACCTTCGCCGGCGCGATCTGCCACAACGGCAACCTGTACTGCCCACAGACGCCGAAGGCCCTCTTCACGCTCGGGCCGCTTGCTCGGGGCGCGAACGAGACCGAGACCTGCGCCCACGACCAGCGAAGCGCCGAGCTCGCGCGCTACAAGCTCGGCCGGATCAACGCCGACGACGCGGACGGCTACCACCGGGTCTCTTGCCCGGCCGTCGCCGGCAAGCTCCGCTGCCCGCTCCGGACAGGCTCGATGTCCCTCTCCTACGAGCACCCCGAGGTGCTCGTCCCACCCGAGCACCCGCCCAGATGCTGTGTGCAGCACAGTCTCACCGTCCCGCCGACCGTCAACGCGAAGACGCAGCAGAAGCACGACTACCCGTCAAAGCCCCACCGCCGCTCCTATGCGAGGCGCACCGCCGTCGAGCGCTCGAACAGTCGGATCAAGGACCCCGCGACCGTGAACGTCGACAAAGGCTGGTGCCGCCTGATGGGCCTCGTCGGGCCAAGCCTCTTCCTCGCTGTCGCCCTCGTCGTCCGCAACCTCGCGGTGCTCGACGCCTTCGAGGAGCGCCAGGCGGACAACGAACGGCGGCGGTGTCTTGGGCTCGACGTGAAGACACGGCGCCGGCGACGCAGGACGCTCGCCGAGCGCGCCGGAGCGAACGTCCCGCCCTGACGCTCAGCGCTCTGGCGGTGCGGACGAAGGGCTCACCTCACGCGCCCGTCGGCCCGTGAGCTCCCGCCGAACGACGCCACGAGAGACGGCCGAGCCGCCGCGAGAGAGTGTCACAACCAAATGTGAAGATGTACGAGGTCGAAACGTGAAGACCTCATGGTGGCGGGGGTAGGATTTGAACCTACGACCTTCGGGTTATGAGCCCGACGAGCTACCAGACTGCTCCACCCCGCGGCGTACCCACGAGACTACCGGCAACGGCGTGCGGCGTCCAGACGCGAAGGTCCCGTATGGCCCACTGCCCCCTACGCTCCGGGCTTGGTAGTGGTGGTCGACGAAGGCGGTGTCGACGTCGTGGTAGGACTCGGAGTCGACCCTTTGCCGGGTGTCGTGGCCGCTTTGAGCTGGGCCAGATCGGCTCCGACGGCCTTGATGTCCTGGCCGTAGGCGGCGAAGTCCCCGGCCTTGAGGTCAGCCTGGGCCTTGGCGTAGTCGGCCTCGGTCTGAGCCACCAGGTTCGCCACCGAGCCCGACACCGTGGGCGGACCGGTCGATGGGTTGATGGGCAACAGCGGGTTGATCGGATTCGAGGGGGGGGTGGTCCCGTTGGCCACGCCCGGTATCGGGGCCCCGAACACCGAGGACAGAGCCTGACCCAAGGTGTCGTCGATGGCCACCTGGGTGCCGTACACGACGATGACCTTCTTGAACTCGGCCAGCGGGTTCTGGGACGACTCGATATAGAGGGGTCTGATGTACAACAGGCTCTGGTCGATGGGCACCATCAAGACGTTGCCGTACTTGACCTGGGAACCCTGCTGGTTGAGCAGGCTGATCTGTTGGGACACGCTGGGCACGGCGTTGATCCTGGCGTTGATGAGGGCCGGACCATCGACCTGGACCCCCCGCGGGGTGACGAATACCTCCATCTGGCCGTAGTTGTTGGGATCGGATCGGGCTACGAGAAAGGCCGACAGGTTCTGTTGCTGGTCGTTCTGGCTGACCGGTACGTAGGGCTCGAGAATATTGAAGCTGACCTTGGAGTCACCCGGCAGCTTGAGCAGCTGGTAGATGGGGGCCATGCGGGCCTGGCGGGCATTGCCAACGGGCACGCCCTGGGCATTGGTGGTCTGGGTGGTGCGAAGCACGGCCGAGGGAGACCCCGAACCGGGATCCTGGGACAGGTCCCAGGCGTCACCGGCGTTGTAGAAGTTGGTGGGGTCGGTGATGTGGTAGCGGCCGAAGGCGGCGGCCTGCACGGTGAAGATGTCCTGGGGATAGCGCAGGTGGGCCCGCAGGTCCGAAGGCATCTGCGACCCGGGCGTGAACAGCTTGGGGAAAGCCTTGGCGTAGGCCCGGATGATGGGATCGTGGGAATCCACCTGGTAAAAGGTCATGGACCCGGTGTAGGCGTTGATGAGGATCTTGACCGAGTTACGAACGTAGTTGAAGCTCGAATTGAGACCGCTGGTCGGGTTGACGGCCGAAGTGTTGGCCGCCTGGGCATAGGGATAGGCGCTGGTGGTGGTGTAGGCGTCTTGGAGCCAGTAGATCTTGCCCTTGAGCAGGATGGGGTAGGGGTCGGCATCGAAGTGCAGGAAGGGAGCCGCCTTGGCCACCCTTTGTTGGATGTCACGCACGAACATCACCCGCGACGTGGACGTCACCTGGTTGGAGATCAGAGGATTGATGTCGCCGAACTTGAGGGCGAAGGCCGCCCGGCGCGCCACACTGCCGAGCGCGACCCCGCCCGATCCCGAATAGGTGCTGTATTTCGAGGATCCGTCAGGCCTTTGATAGTCGATCTCCGGTTGCCTGGAGTTGGCGATGACGTATCCGTTGATTCCCAATCCGAAATACACCGATGGTTGGTTGATCAGCGGGACCCCGGCCTGGGACACGGGGGGGACGTCTTGGATGAGGAACTGAGGATTGCCATCGGGTGTGGCCTGGTTGGCCCCGGCCAGCACCGCTCCGTAGCCGTGGGTGTACTGCAGGTGCAGGTTGACCCACGACTTGGACGGCAGGTCGGCCGAATTGAGCTGACGCACGGCCATGATGGTGGGAGTCAGCTTGTTGTTGATCATGTAGCGGCCCAGGCCCAGCTCCTGGAAGTGGTAATAGGAGCGGATGTCCTGGAGTTTGTCGTAGGTCACCGCGGCGTAGGTCGGGTCCCACAGCCTCACGTCGTTGAGCGAGGGAGCGTGGCCCGCCAGTTGAGTTGGGTTCAGGTTCTCCGCGTAGGCAAAGTTGGTCGTCTTGATCTTGTCCAGACCCATGGCCGCCCGGGTGGCCTCGATGTTGCGGGCAATATAGGGCTTTTCCAGCGAGATCTGGGAGGGCTGGACCTTGAACTTCTGGATGAGAGCGGGATAGATCGCCCCCAACACCACCGACAAGAAGGCCCACAGGCCCACACCGATGAGAGGCAGGACCCAACCCCGGCGACGGATGTTGACCACGAACAGAACGAATGACACCAAGGAGATAAAGATCAACAGTGTGAGTGCGGGGAGCTGGGCCTTGACGTCGGTGTAGAACGCCCCCTCGGCAAATCCCTGGGTGGAAGTGGTGAGGTGGAACCGTTGCAGGTAATAGCCCACGGCCTTGACCAGAGCCAGGATCCCGAGCAGCACGGAGATGTGGGCCTTGACCTGAGGGCTCACCCGCTGTCCCGGTCCCTGGGGGCGGATGCCCCCGTTCAGGTAGTAGTTGATGGCGGTGACCACGGCCACCACCACTATGGCCACGAAGAACCAACTGACCAGGAAGGACAAGAAGGGCAGTCGGAACACGTAAAAGCTCACGTCCCGGTGGAACTGCGGATCCTTTACGCCAAAGGACACCGAGTTCCGAAAAAGGATCCAGTTGTTCCACTGCCCCGAGGCGCTGGTGCCCACCAGGAGGCCGAACACTACGGCGGTGACGGTGCGCACCGCCCCGACGTGCTTGCCCAAGGTGTCCCGGTAGCGCTGGACCAATTCGTCGTCGGGCCCGAGAAGGCGAAATCGCGGAGTGAAGCGATCGGCGATGAACAGGCTCACCCACAAGAACACAGCCAGGATGAGGCTAAAGGACAGGGCCAGACCCACCTTGGCCCCGAGGATCCCGCTCCAGACACCGGTCAGTGAAAGGGACTGGAACCACAGGTAGTCGATGTAGAACCCGGCCACCGCCCGTAGCGACAGGATGACCACCAGGACCACAATGGCGGCGCCGATGATCCATAGCCGGTTGCGCGGCAGGCTCCGCCGGGGGGTAGCAGCTGATGGGCGCATTGGCGAAAGACTAGGCGGGAGCCGGGACCAACAGGCAACGACACCCGGCGTGGGCCGGCGGATGGAGCTGACCGGTCGGGTAGGCCTGGCCCGAAATGACCACTCCGGCCAGGGCGTTGTCATCGCAATCGGGACAGTGGTCCCCCTGGTCATCGACCACCCAGCACAGCCCTGAGCCGGCCGAGGTGGCTTCCATCGAACCCCGAGCGAAGGCAGCAGTCACGTGGTCACCGACCAGGCGCTCCAGACGCTGGCCCTTCCATTCCCGGTAGACCGAGCCGATGTGCTCGGCAATTCCAGTCTCATCGATGATTCCGAGATTGAGCCCCTCCTCCAGGCGCCGGCGCATGGGCACAATCACCTCGGCGGCAACGTCCGAGGCCAGATCGACAGCCACGCCAGAGTCATCGGCCAGGCGCCCGTGGGCGAACTCGGCCCCGACCTGGCTCGCTTCTTCCAAGGGCTTGAGGGCGGCCCTGCGGTAGCGATCGGTCTGTTCTTCCAGACCCGGGAGGATCGCCATTCCGGCGGACGGACCCTTGCTGCGCAGACGGTCAAGCATCTCATTTTGCTCGTCCTGGAGGGCACGCTTCACCTTGCGCATCATGGTCGTGATGATGTGCTCGACAAGCCGATCGCGCCTTTGCAGAACGGCTTCGTGATCGGCTGCTACGGGTCCTTCATCCTCCCCCACTGTCTCGGGTGACCCCGTCCCGGCCTCGCTCTGTGTTCCGGCCTCGCTCTGTGTTCCGGCCTCGCTCTGCGTCCCGGCCTCGCTCTGCGTGCCGGCCTCGCTCTGTGTCCCGGCCTCGCTCTGCGTGCCGGCCTCGGTAGCCGTCTCGGGCGAATCCGGGTCTCCGGCCAGGACCGCCCTGGCCCTGACCGCGGCCGAGGCCCGTTCCTCGCGCATCTTGGCGAAGAGGTCGTCCACATCGCCCGAAGGGGATGCCTCGCCCGACGATATGACCCTCACCCCTTCATCCATTTCATCGGTCAGGACTTGGTGCTCCGATACATCGGGTCGGTAGGCGGGACCGTCCGGCCCCGAGCGCGACCAGCCGCGCCGCCGCAATGACGACCCCTTCTGCCCGGACGCCGCTGCCTCCCGGCTTGGCCAGTCCGGACCGACCGGAGCATGGGCAACGGGGCCAGGAGATGCGGGAACGGCCGCCACGCCAGGCTCTGGGGCGGCGGCGGCGGCCACGCCAGGCTCTGGGGCTGCGGGAACGGCCGCGCCAGGCTCTGGGGGGGCGGGAAAAACCAGCGCGCCAAGCTCTGGGGCGGCGGGGGCCCGGGGTGGCGAGGCCAGGCGGTGGGCGGCATCCCGCGCCCGGGCCACCATGTCATTCAAGTCCCCTATCCGGCTCCCCGCCTCAAGCAGCACCGAGCTCAGCATCTCTTGACCCTCGGCCAGCTTGTCGATCTGGGCCTGGAGCACTTCCTTCTCCTGGGCCAATTCTGCCAGGACCTGGGCCCGTGTCTGCTTGGCGTCGGCCACGATGGCCCGGCCGTGCTCCTTGGCCGCCGTCATCATCTCGGCTTCTTTGGCCGTCACCTGCGCCCGAGACGCAGCGAGCAGGGCCTCGGACTCATCCTGAGCCTGGGACCGCAGCCGAGCAGCCGCCTCACGGGCGCTGTGCAACACCTGGGCCGTCTCCTGGCCCAAGACCTGGGTGAGGGTGTCCTCGTCCAGATCCGGATGAGCAGCACGCTCTTCGGCCGCCGCCAGACGCTGGGTCAGGTGTTCCTCCGCATCCAGCGCTCCTTGGAGGGCAGAGGAGACTCTTTCCAAGAAACGTCTGACCTCGGCCTGATCGAACCCTTTTCTCCCAACCCCGAAGCTGCGGCTCACCACCTCTTCGGGGGTGACAGAAGGTCGTGACGTCAATTGGGCGTGGTGCTCGTCGGCCATGGGTCCCAGTATTTCGCGCCCGGAGGTCGGTCTGCGCCATACCTCGGGAAAGGTTGTCAGGGGCGGGCTATACCCAGGGCAAGGTTATCGAGACGGTGGTCCCCCGACCTGGTCGGGACTTGCATGCCACACCTCCGCCACTCGCCTCGGCCACCTGCTTTACCAGGCTCAGCCCCAACCCGAGTCCCCCATACTGGCGAGTGTCGGAGTTGTCGCCCTGGGTGAAGTCGGTGAATACCCGGGACAGCTCGTCCGATGACATCCCCTTGCCCCGGTCGGCGACCGACACCTCGACCAAGCCCAGGCCGTCGAGCATCTTGGTCGACAGCACGATCGGACTTCCCTGAGGCGAGAACTTGACGGCGTTGTCGACCAACTCGTCCAAAGCCTTGGTCACCCAACGTCGATTGGCCCGGACCGGTCCAAGATTGCGGGCCAGGCGCCGGGACAAGGGATTGCGGTCGCCCAGGCGACCCTCCCACCGCGCGATCACTTCATCGAGCACCTCGGGCAGCTCGATCTCCTCCGAGCCAACGCCGGCCATTCCCCCTCCCGACGAGGCAAAGAACTCCAACATCTCAACCGTGCGCAGAAGGCGCTTGGACTGATCCAGGACCTCCAGGTTCCACGCTTGAACCCGTTCCCTGGGCACCTCCCTATGGGCCAACAGCTCGGTATAGCCCATTATCCCGGTCAACGGCGTTCGCAGCTCGTGCCCGATGCGGGACAAGAACTCCGTCTTCATGCGCTCCACTTCCATCTCGCGACGGCGGTCCCTCACCACGTATACGCCACCCGCCTCCTCCCAGGACAGATCTCGCAGGGGTCCGGCAGAGATGGCCACGGGCACCAACGCAGCATCGATGTCGTAGACCCAACCTTCGGTCTCCCAACGGGCCGAGCCCGTACGGCGCAACTCCCGAGCCCGATCCAGGCCCTGCTCGTCACACAGGGCGACCACCTCCTCCAAGGGCTGGTCGTTGGCCACCGAGGCATCGATGCCGAAGAGTTCCTCGGCGGCCCGATTGATAGCGATGATCCGGCCATCGGGCCCCACCGCCACCAGCGCCTCGCCCATGCCGGCTATCACCACTTCCAGCCGGCTGCGCAGCCTCGCCTCCTCCTCCGCCGCCTGGCGCAACGCTCCCGCCGTCTGCTCCACCGACGAGGCCATGGCGTCGAAGGCCTCGCCGAGCACGCCGACCTCATCGTCGCTGCGCACCCCGGTGCGCACCCCGACCTCGCCCCGGCGGATGGCCAGGGCGGCGCCGGTCAGCCTCCGGATCCCATTGCCGATGCGATCAGCCACCACGGCCACGGCCAGCAGGCCCAACAAGGTGCCCCCGAAGGCGATGAGGAAGAGGGTCCGATAGATCGAGTTCCGGGTCTGGTCCACCAGGTTGGTGCTGGTGGCTCCGATCAAGACCGCCACCGGGTGACGGGCCGAGTCCAAGATGGGCTGGGCCGTCACGTAGGAAGTGGACGTGGTGAGGGATCGGGGACCCGATCCGGCCAGCACCGAGGCGACCAGCGCTCGGACGGCGGCAAAGTGGATCACCGAACCGGACGTGCTGAGCAAGCCGGTGGAGTCGGCCAGGGCCAGCGAGACGGACGGGTCCTCCCGCACCTGGTCCACCAGGAACGCGGAGTCCAGGGCCGTGGCCACCACCGCCACCCCCCCCAATTGGGCGCCGTTGCCCACCACCACGTCGGGGTAGGCCCCAATGGCCAGGACGTGACCGCCCACTACAGCCAGGGTGCCCAGACCCATTCGGGTCGATATGGCCGAGGCCACGGCCGGGCCCGTAGCCAGAGCCTTGGCCACTGCGGGTCCCAGTGCCGTGCCCAGCCCCTCGGACGTAGCAACCACCCCTTTGGAGTTGGGCTCGACCCATTCGGTGTAGACGCCGGCAAAGTACGCCGAGGAGTAGAGCCTGAGAGCCTGGGAGATGCAGGCGAATGAGCCGGCGCCACCTGCGGGCCCACACCCTGAGTGGGTAGCCAGGTAGCTCTGGACCGAGGTACCGAGGATACGGGCATCGAGAGCCGCTGGAACCGAAGCTCTCGACACCACCGTGACCTCCGACGAGGCCCGGTTGTCCAACCGGCGCAGGGCATCATTTCGAACGTTCGACACCGCCACCTGACTGAGCGCTACCGACAGAACCAGGGTCAAGAGCAACAGGGCCACGGTGGTGCTGGCCGCCACCCGGGCGGCGATGGCTCGCTGGCTGGCCCGGATCAGCCCGAGGCCCAGGGCCACTGCCCCGGCCACCAGGAGGCCTTGAGCCAACCATCTCAAGGCGCTCGCGGCATCCAGGCCCACCGAAGCGCTGATCAGACCCATTCCGACCCACACCCCGAGGCGGCCCAACGCCGGGCCCGACCAGGCCGCCGTAGCCACCAGCACGGCCAGGACTCCCGCCCCCCGCAGGACCAAGATGGTCACCGGGGGCATGCCCCCCACCAGCAGCGAGCCGTGCAGGAACCCGCTCAGGCTGATGGCCGTGAACCCTGCACCCATGGCCAAGGTGGCGCCCAGGCGGCGCGACACCAACTCGGGACGCAGAAGGATCAAGGCCAGCCCAGCCAGTGCGGCCAGGAATACGGCGAACTCGGCCGTGAATTGGAGTTGCGCTGCAGAGGAATCCACGGGCTAGGGCCATCCGATCGAGCCGGCTGTCAATCGGGTCCGACCCCAGTCGTCAGGATGGGGAGGATGGCGCCGGGTTGGAGACGCCAGGGAGAGCAGGCGGTACGGTGCTGCCCCCGAGCCGGTGGAGGACGTCCAAAGCTTGATTGAGACTGGAAACTGCAAAGACCCTGAGATGAGGCCCGGCATGATCAAGTGCCACCTTATATTCCTGAGGTGGCACCAAGAATACGGTGGCGCCGGCGTTTCGCACGGCGATGGTCTTCTGAGCCACCCCACCGACGTCACCCACCATGCCCGCAGGATCGATTGTTCCCGTGGCCGCCACTTTGAGCCCCCCGGTCAAGCTCCCCGGGGTCAGCTTGTCGATGATGCCCAGGGTGAAGGCCAGGCCGGCGGACGGACCTCCGATGGACAAGGAATTGACCGAGATGCTCACCGGCAGCTTGAAGCTCTGCTGGGTGCCGACTCCGATGCCCAGAAAGGCCACCCTCCGCCCCGAGGAGTCAACGCGAGACCCCAACGTGATCCGAATGATGTTGGATGTCTGGCCTGGCCCCCCGCTCACGCTGAGGACAATCACATCTCCCGGCTTGTGCCCGACGATGGCCTTGACCACCGCTTGGGCTGTGGGAGTGGCCACGTTGTCGACCGCGGTGATGATCTGGCCCACCCGCAGTTGACCAGACGCCGAAGAGTTTGGCGCCACCTGGACAATGACCGCTCCGCCGTCGTGCTCAGCCACCTGATAGCCCAGCCGCCGGAGGGCGGCGACCTCGGCGCTCCGTTTGGAATCTGTCATCTCCAGGACGTTTTGCTGGTTGGACTGGTGAGGCGAGACACCCCCGGTAATCGTCACCGCCGGCACGAGGGCAACGTTGGACGAGAACCAGTCAGCGATCAGGTTGAAGGCCCCCACCTTGGTCACTGAGACATCGGTGAGAAATACCGCGCCTTTGCGATCGGTATGGGTCAGGTTGGCGGGCACGGTGATCAATTGTCCGACTTCCAGGGCGGTCCCTGGGGCCAGGGAGTAATAGGGATTGAAATGCAGGTAGACCTGGGTTCCGATCAGGGCCAGGACGACGATGACAGCCACCGCCACCAACCCTCGGGCCCATCTGGGGGAGCGGGCGCGTTCGGGCCATCGGCCGGATGGACCGTGGTCAGCCTGTACGATCGGTTCGTTGGATTCGGCGTCGGAGGGCTGGTGGTCCATATGACGTTATGTGGCAGGAAGCTCAAATGGCGGCGCCACCAGCCTGCCACGGAATGCACTGGGGCCCGGGGCACCCGGTCGAGGAAGACATGAACGATTCTGAGGAGCCTCAGGGACAGCTCGAGCTGGAAGAGGATAACCCGGTGGGCGATACCGCCGGACCAGACCCCACAACGGTGGCTCCACCGGCACCGGCACCGGCACCGCCTTCTGTCCCTGTCGTCGCGTCCGGATCGATGAGAGTGTCCCCGACGGCGATCCGGCCACCGGCGATCCCCTACCTTGCCCACCTCGACGAAACGCACGATGGCGCCGGCCATCCCGACTCCCTGGCGTTGATTGCGCCTCCGTCACAGGTACCGCCCCGGTCCTACCTGAATTCCCGGCCCGTGCCCCTGGCCTCACCCCCCATGGCTACCCCTCCCGTAGCGACGGCGCGCCCGTCCCTCGCTCCGCCCCGCCCGTCGCTCGCTCCGCCGCGCCCGACCAACCAAGATCTGAAGACATCGCCGGATTCACCTCGGACCGTTCCATCCAACGGTGCGTCGGGCGGGGCGACAACACCCGGGGCGGTCCGCTACACAGCTCCTCCAACTACACATGCCATGCCGCCCGAGCCATCGAACCAATCGCCCGGCGTAGCGACGCCGGCACCGGCGTCTGCCCCGATCCGACCCGCACCGCCTTCCCAGGCCCCATTCCCGGCTGCTCCGCCGCTCCCGGCGCCGCCAACCTTAGGGGTCTCGACCCCGCAGGCTCCGCCGCGCTCGGCCCCTCCGGTCTTGCCGTTCTCGGCTCCCGCGGTTCGGACGCCTCCCCCACCGGCCCGAACCCCTGCCCCCCGCAGCCACGAGGGGAGACCAACCGGGCCGTCGTCGCCCGAACCCGGCCCACCGGTGCGAAGGGAGTCCCCCAGTCGCCCGCACCAGAACTTGATCCTGCATCGGCGTCCGGCCAGTGCCGCCTTTGAGCTGTTGATGCTGTCAATCGTCATCGGTGCAGTCGTGGCCGGAATAGTCGGAGGGGTCACCATGGCCTTCTTCGGCCACACGTTCCACTCCTCGAGTCCATAGGTCGTCCATGGATCTTCCCGACCCGTCGTCGGCCGCTCTCGCCGCCACTGCCCGAAGACGGGCCGGGGCGGCACTGGCCGGTCACCGAGGGGACGAGGAAAGTGCCCGCACCTTCCAACACGACCCGGATCCCGCGGTGCGGGCCACGGCCCTGGCCGCCTTGTCCCGCCTGGGTTCCTTGACGCCAGATGATGTGCAGTCCGCTCTGCACGACGCCGATCCAGACCTGCGCCGGCGAGCCTGCGAAATGTCGATCGGGCTGGTCGAAGTGGACCTACGGAGTTCCCTGGACGATCTCGATGTCTACGTGGCCGAGGCGGCCGCCTGGGCTGCCGGGGAACGCCGGGATACGGCCCTGGTGGGAGCACTGGCCGCGATGGCGGGGGGCCACCGAGATCCATTGTGCCGGGAGGCGGCCATCGCCGCACTGGGTTCGATCGGCGATCGGGCCGGCCTCGATGCCATACTGGCGGGTCTTACCGACAAGCCTGCCGTGCGCCGCCGGGCGGTGCTGGCCCTGGCCCCGTTCGAGGGTCCCGAAGTACGCGCGGGCCTCGAGTCCGCCCGCCAGGACCGAGATTGGCAGGTGCGCCAGGCGGCCGAGGACCTGCTCGATCCCTGACCCGCCACCGGCTAGCGGCTGGCCCCCATGAACAGGCTCTTGAGCGAGTCGAAGGCCTCCAAGCACTTGCCCGCCCCCAACACCACGCACTCCAAGGGCGCATTGACCCGCTGGACGGGGAGATCGGTTTCCTTGGACAGGCGCTTGTCCAGGCCGTTGAGCAGTCCGCCCCCGCCAACCAGGTGGATGCCCTGGAGGATGAGGTCCTGTGCCAACTCCGGCGGAGCCTGGCCCAGGCACTTGACCACGGAATCCACTATGGCGGACACGTGTTCGTCAATGGCCTCCCGTACCTCGCCGGGTGACAGGATGACCGTCTTGGGCAGTCCCGACATCAGGTCCCGGCCCCGGACCTCGGCCTTGTAACCGTCGTCTTCTGCGAAGGCCGAGCCGATGGCCATCTTTATCTCCTCGGCCGTGCGCTCGCCGATGGCGATGCCGTACTCCCGGCGCACGAAGGTCTGGATAGCGCTGTCGACGTCGAAGGAGCCCACCCGGATGGCCTGGAGGGCCACTACACCCCCGAGCGAGATCACAGCCGTCTCACTGGTCCCCCCGCCCACGTCGACCACCATGGTCCCGAGCGGTTCGTGGATGGGAAGCCCGGCACCCAGGGCAGCGGCCATGGGTTGCTCGATGAGGTAGGCCCCCACCGCTCCGGCTCGCCGGGCGGCCTCCTCGACCGCCCGTCGCTCCACCTCGGTGATGGCCGAGGGAACGCAGATCAAAACTCTGGGCCGGTTGAATCGGGATACTCCCACCCGCTGCAACAGGAGGCGGATCATTCTCTGGGTTATGTCGAAGTCGGTAATGGCGCCCTTGCGCAGGGGCCGGACGGCCACGATGTAGCCCGGTGTCCGACCGATCATCTGCCAGGCCTCGTGGCCCATGGCCAGGACATCTTGAGTCCTGGAATTGAGGGCGATCACCGTCGGCTCGTTGAGGACTATGCCTTGGCCCCGGGCATAGACCAAGGTATTGGCCGTGCCCAGATCGATGGCCAGGTCTCTAGCCATGATTCCCTGCCCCCGATCCAGGCTCGGCTCGCCCTCCTGACCGAGCTCGCCGTTCAGCCACGGCCCCCGCTCCGCCGCGAGCCGCCCGACTTGGCCACACCGGATTCGGACCCAGGCTTGAGTGCCCGAAGTCCTTTGGAGAAATCCTCGATCCCTGCTTCCATGGAACGGGGTCGGCGTCCCTTGGCCACAACCACAACACCCACCACGGCGCACAGTAGGATCGGGACCACCAGGTACAACAGGGCACTCATCGGGACCCCCGGGCCTCAACGGGACGTACGGATTGAGCCCCTGTTCCCCAATCCGTGCCGGCCGACCAAGTCTCCTTCTTCCAGATGGGAACCGTCTCTTTTACGGTGTCGATGCACCACCGGGCCACCTCGAAGGCCGCATCCCTATGGGGAGTCGAAGCACCGACAAGGACCGATATCTCGGTCAGGCGGCAACGACCGGTGCGGTGCAGTAGCGCCAACCTCCCAAGGTCCGGGTGGGCCAGCCGGGCCTGCCCGGCGATCTCGTCCAGCCGGGCAAGGGCCCCTTCGACGTAAGCCTCGTAGTCGAGGCTTACCACCTCGCTCCGCCCCTCGGCATGGTCCCTCACAGTCCCTGCAAAAGTGACCACCGCGCCACAGCCGGGAACTATGGCCCAGTCCATGACCTCGCTCGCGCTAAGGGGCTCGGGACCTATGTGAAGCCATTGGTCGCCGTCGGGCACCGTGATCACCGCCCCATGCTACGGCTTCGGGCCGGCCTTCACCGCCTGGGCGACCATGGCAAGTGGGGGTCGGCGGGTAATCTGGCCCCCTATGAACCTCGACGACGGTGAGTTCGAGGAGGACGGAGCCGCCCCTGGAGGTCGCCGTGGGTGGATCCATCCCGACGATCGCCTGTGGCGCCACCCGTCAGAGGCGTCCACGACGGGATCGTCGAGGGAAAATATTTGGGCCCGCCATCGGCGGCTGGGCGACGACCTGGGAGGCCCGACCGGCCGTGTCCGGGTCCCGACGCGGCCACGCCAGGCCTGGTCCAGGCCTGCGGTGTTGGTGGTGGTGGTCGTTGCAGCGGCCGGCGTACTGGTCGGCACCCAAGTACCCCTGTTCAACCAACCGTCGTCGTCCCATGCGGCCCTGACCGGCGGCCAGGCGGCCTACAGCACCACCATTCCTCTTGCTCAGGCCAGTCCCTCCGTCATGACCATTGCGGCCGAGGTGGCGTCGGCCATGGTGGCCGTCTCTGCCGTCACCCCGACAGGCGAGAACCGAGGCTACGGACTGGTGTACCGAACCGGCGGGCTGGTGCTCATCTTGGACCAACTGGTCAAGGGAGCCACCAGCCTGAACATCACTACCTCTGGGGGCCTCAGCTTTCCGGCCAATGTGGTGGCTCAGGATCCCGATACCGGGCTGGCCGTGCTGAAGATCGACGGATCGCACATTGCTCCTGCCCCAATGTCGGGCGCCACGCTCAGCCCCGGACAGCTTGCCTTCGCAGTCAACTTCAGCCGTTGGCCGACTACCGATACGTCCCTGGCGATCGGCACCGTCATTGCCTCGGGTCAGCCCCAGTTCAGCCAGGACGGGTACATGGTCCCTGATGCCATCGAGACCGACTGTCCGCAGCGCCCGGCCCAACCCTACGGTGTCATCATCGACCAGTCGGGACGGGTAATCGGTCTGGAATCGGGCATCAGCCAGGCCGGCTCGCATTCGATGATGCTGGCCACGCCTATTTCGCGCGCCATCCAGGTGGGAAACGAGTTGGTCACCTCAGGTCACGTAGCTCACGGCTGGCTGGGGGTTCTGGGTGCGCCCGGCTCGGACCTGGGGCCCGGCTCGGGTCCGGTCTCGTCCAACGCCACCGGCACCACCGTGGTCACCTCGTCCTCGTCCCCGTCAGCCGGGGTGATCGTCGGTGGCACCGAGCCGTCCAGTCCGGCAGCAAAGGCCGGCCTCTCGGCCGGCGACCTGATCACGTGGGCCGATCACGTACGGATCCGCTCCCTGGGCGAACTAGAGGCCCTGGTCCGGGCCCTACCGCCCGGGTCGACAATCGATCTGCAGGTTGTCAGTCATGGCCACACCCGCCGGCTGGCGGCCACGGTGGTGTCCGACTCGAGCTGACGGCCTCGGGTCGGCTGACGGCCTCGGGTCGGCTGGTGGCCGGGACGGGTCGGCTGGTGGCCGGGACGGGTCGGGTCGGCCGGGACGGGTCGGCTGGTGGTCAGGATGGGTCGGGTCGGCCATGCGATTGTCTAGATTGGTGAGGTGAGTTCCCCCTCTCCATTCGGAGACGGCAACATCTTCGGCGAGTGGATGAAGATGTTCGCCAACGCCGGACCCATGCACGCCGAACTCGCCCGCCATGCCGCCCTGGCCGTGGCCTCCGGGGGCCAGGCCGAGATCAACGTCGATCCAGTGGAACGGATCCGTCTGGAAGAGTTGGCCCGGGTGGCCGAGCTCAACATCGCTGATTTCACCGGCGTGGACACCTCGGTCAGCGGTCGAGGCGTCACCGTGCGATCCGTGACTCGCGGCGAGTGGGCCTTGGCCACCCTGAAGGCATGGGGCCCGTTGCTCGAATCGGTGGCCCAGTCTCTCTCCGGCGCCGACGCCAAGCCGGGTGAGGCACCCGGAGCCGAGTCATTCGGCAGCTTGTTTGGGACTCTCGGCCCCAGCGGAGCCAAGGGTTCCGACGTGGAAGCCGGGCACGGCCAGGAGTTCGACTGGGGATCGGGACTGGCCGGCCTCTTGGGCCAGGCAGCCCAAGCCGTAGGCCCGGCCCTGATCGGCATGCAGTTCGGATCGGCGGTGGGGGACATGGCCCGGCGTTGCCTCGGACAGTACGAGGTGCTGGTGCCCAGGCCGGCTTCGGACGAGATCCTGGTCGTGGCGGAAAATATCACGAGCTTCGCCGAGGACTGGAGCCTGCCCCCCGACGATGTGCGCCTTTGGATCGCGCTGCACGAGATGACGGTTCACATCCTGTTGAGCCGCCAACCAGTGCGCGACCGACTCAATGAGCTACTGGCCGGGTACGCCGGGGGGTTCGTTTCCGACGGCAGCTCCATCGAGGAACGGCTCACCGGGTTTGATCCGGGTGACCCCGAGGGTCTGCAGGCCACGCTCTCGGATCCCAGCCTGCTACTGGGGGAGCTCCTTTCTCCGACCCAGGTGCTTCTCGGAAGTCAGCTCAGGGCCATCACCGCGGCCATTTACGGTTGGGTTGATTTCGTGGTCGAGAGTGTGGGACGAAAGTTGATCGTTTCCTATGACTCCCTGAGCGAGGCGCTGAGCCGTCGTCGGGCGGAAAGAGGCGAGGGAGTCAAGTTCGCCGAGTGCGTGTTCGGACTCGACATGAGTCAGGCCCACTACGACCGAGGGACCAAATTCATCGCTGGCATTGTGGAGCGGGCCGGTGAGGAAGCATTGCCCGGATTGTGGTCAGATGCCCGACACCTGCCTACTCCGGCCGAGGTGGACGCTCCAGGTCTGTGGCTGGAAAGGATCTCCATCCCTGACGGAGAGTGAACCTGGGGGCTGACCGGCTGATCTCCAAGACCAATGGAGGTACCGGATAGTCCTCAAGATTGTCCTAAGCGCGGTCGATGAACAGTGGATGTCGTTTTTCTCCAATTCGATCGAAGACGCCTTCGGCCCGGAGATGGCGGGCCCCGATGAGGCCGAAGAAGTGCACAGCGAGATCGACCGGTCCCCGAAGGGCAATGCCGGGCCAGGCCAGGTCGGGCCGATCCAAGCCGGAGGCGACCGGTCAGCCGAGTCCCTGTCCCGATTCGAGCGCAACACCTACGACGACGGTGCGGGCCTGGATGGCTTGCATGACCTCGGTCACGTCCGTCCGACGGGCAGCCCGACCCCGGCCAAGGTGTGGGACATCATCCCCGAGCTGCTGGACCTTTCCGGTCTGAATGAGCTTTCTGATCTCCCGACTTCGAGCGAAGGGGGGTTGGCGCCAATCGATTCCGGTCCCGCCGACGGTCAGACCGGGACCGATGGCGCCGCCAACGGACCTGACCCTTGCTGGCCAGACGGGCTTTGGCGCCGCAGTGACGACGACATCATCCCTCTGGAGCGGTCCAATCGGGCTGAGGCCCGCGGTCGCGCCACGGCGCGACTGAAGATGCCCAAGCTCCGAGCCGCGCCTGCCATGTCTGCCCCGCCTCCCACCGGTTCCGGTGATGGACCGTTTGAGGAGCTTGGACCGGTTGGCCCGGCAGAACCGGGTGGTCCGACAGAACTGGGTGGCCCGACAGAAACGGGTGGCCCGGCAGAACTGGGTGGCCCGACAGTGGCAAGCACCCCGGACCCACACCCCGACCCGGCTCGTAGCGGCCGACGTGGTCGCAAGCACAGCAGCCAGGGTGGCTCTGGAACTCAAAAAGCGGGCAGCCGAGGAAGCGGCCAGGCCGCCAAGAAGGGCTTCTCCTGGAATATGGAGATCACCCTGGGGCGCAAGAAGTAACCCCAGGGCCCCGGCCTATTCGGCCGGGACGAACTCTTCCTCTTCAGGGACTCCAAGGTCCCACTGCAACACGATGTTCTCCCGCTCGGCATCGCGTGCCACCCGTTCCCGATTGCGGCGGAACTGGGGATCGTGAGGGGGCAGGAGAACCAGCCGAGCCTGAAAGCGCTGGCGCATCTCCTCGATCAACATGCGATCGCCAAAGTCCGACTGGATCTCCCAGTGAGGGGCGACCGGCCCCAGGTAAACGATCCTTATGTGGCCCCGCGGCGGCTGGGCCTCCTCGACAATCGGTTCGGTGACACTCATGGCAGGCTCCTTCGGGGCTGACCGACGAATCCAGCTTACTGACTGCCCCAGGCGGCGCCGACGAGCCGACCAGGTCAGCGCTACCAGGTCAGCGCGTCGGGACCGAACCCAGGGTCACCGGCTGGGATATGTCCTGGCCAGTTCGGTTGATTGTCAGGGTCACCTTGTCGCCTGGCTTGTGTCCCCCGATGGCCTTGACCAGATCAGGGGCCGAAGTAATTGGGGTGCCGTCCACGGCGGTGATGACATCGCCCGACCGCAGGTTGGCATTGTTGGCCGGGGATCCGGGTGTAACCGAGGCCACCACCGCCCCGCTGCTGATGCTGAATCCGTATTGGCTCTGCAGGCTGGGGGTGAGGGAAACCGCCGTGACGCCCAGGAACGCCTTGCTGGCGACTGCCATCGACTTGCCCGATCGGAGTTGTGACAGCACCGGCTGGATGGTGGCCGAGGCGATGGCAAAGCCGATGTTCTGCGCTGGGGCATTGCTCCCGCCGCTGGTTCCCACGGCAGTGTTCATCCCGATCACCTGGGCGCTCGAGTTGACCAGAGGTCCACCCGAGTTTCCCGGGCTGATGGGGGCATCGGTTTGGAGTAGGTCGGTCAGGTGCTCGCCGGGATTGTTCGCCGTTCCGGTGTCCAGGGTGCGGCCCTGGGCCGAAATGATGCCCTCGGTCACGGTAGGAGTCTGGGCCGAAAGATCAAGCGCGTTACCGATGGCCAAGACGCTGTCACCCACTCGCACGTTCTTGGAGTTCCCGAACGTCACGGTGGGCAGGCCGGACACGCCGTCGACCTTTATGAGGGCCATGTCGCCGGCGGGGTCGGTGCCCACAACGTGAGCGGGGTGGGCCTTGGACTGCCCGTAGAAGGTGACCGACAGGGAAACGGCGCCACTAATTACGTGGTTGTTGGTGAGGATCTCACCATCGGGCGACACGATCATGCCGCTGCCGGCATCGGTGCCGGCGCCACCACCTCCGAACAGACCTCCACGCCCAGCAGTGCGGGCCTCGATTGCCACCACCTCTGGGAGAACCTTGGCCAGAACGCCCTGAATATCGACGGGCTTGGCAAACGAGCTCGTGTTGGCGGCGAACTCCTTGACAATGGTCTTCTGGCCACTGGTGGCCTGCGAACTGCCTATGAAGCCGCCCACGATTCCACCCACGGCGGCAGCCAGGACGGCCACCGAGACCAGCAGTCGAGCGGTGCCACTCCTGGTCGATGGAGGAGTCTGGCCTCCAGCTCCGTGGGACCAGGGCGACGAATAGCGGGGAGGAACCCCCTCGCCACCGGCGGAACCGGCGCTGCCGGCGGGTCCGACAGACGACGCCGACTCGGGAGGGATGACCGGAGGCCAGGGCCGGTAATTGGGGACTGGGCTCGAAGCTTCGGACGCTGGGGGGTCGGAGGCTGGGGGTTCGGACGCGGGGGGGTCGGGCACCGGGTGGCCCAGATCTATCTGTGCAGTCGAGGGATCTTCTCCCTCGTGGGTACCCGATGTGTCAGCCATCCGTTCCTCCGACCTCGTCGCTCAATCCACCAACGCCCTTGACACCGTAGAGGTTCCCGGGAACCGAAATGATTCCACAAGGCGTTGGAATATCGGAGGAGCTATGAGCACCCAATGGATGTCGAAGGGCCTGTGCGCCGAGATGAAGCCGGCCACATTTTTTCCCAGCGATGGGGTGGGGGTCGAGGTCGCCCGCCACATCTGCGCCGAATGCCCGGTAAGGACTCCCTGTTTGGAGTACGCCCTGGACAATCACATCGACCACGGCGTGTGGGGAGGCACCAGCGAACGGGAGCGGCGCCGGATTGCCCGCGGGCGTCGCTTGAGCCCAATCGGCATTGCGCCAGGCTGACATCGCTTAGGGGCCAAAGCCCATGGGGCTGACATCGCTTAGGGGCCAAAGCCCATGGGGGCTGACATCATTTAGGGGCCGAAGCCCATGGGGATGGCCAGGGGCGGCCCCCAGCCCGGCCGGAAGGGGCCCGTGCGAGACGTGCCCGCCACCAACGCGTTCGCTGCGGCCGGGCTTTCTACCCCGGTCGAGTTCGCGCTCGGGTTCGGTGTAGTTGGGACTGGTCGTGACGCCGACCAACTGGCCGACATCCCCACGGCCGCACCCACCGAGGAGGCCCCGATAGCCAGGCAGGCCGCGGCCGTCCGCCACCGATAGCCCGATGCACGCCGACCTTGGCCCAAGGCCCGAGTCCTGGTGGTCAGGTTCACCTGGTCGGGCAATGGCACGGACTCCAAGCGGCGAACCAGACGCCGAATGTTCCCGATGGCGGCGAGTTCCTCCGAACAGGTCCCGCAGCAGGCCAGGTGCGCCATAGCTTCATCCGTCTGACCGGGCGACAGTTCGCCATCGACCAGGGGGCTGAGCCAATCGCCCAGATGTCCGTCGGCCCCCAAAGAAAAGCGGCCGGTCATCCGAGAACCTGGCGCAAAGCGGCCCGGCCTCGATGGATCCGACTGCGCACCGTACCCAGTGCCACCCCGGTAGCGTGACTGATCTCCTCGTAGGAGAGCCCGGCCACGTCGCACAGCACCACGGCTACCCGGTATTCCTCGCTCAGGCACAACAGCGCCTTTTGCACCTCGTCGGATAGGCCGGCTCCGGCCATGGCCTCATCGGCGCCCGGGGACGGAGGGAGTACCAGGTCGGGGTTGTCGGGCATGGATGACTCTGGTCGGCGGGACCGGCGGCGAGCCCCGTCCAAGAAGGCGTTAGTGGTGATCCGGGCCAGCCAGCCCTCCATCGATCCAGGTCGGTAGGTGCCCAGACCGCGCTGGACCTTGAGCAGGCTCTCCTGCACCAGATCCTCGGCATCGGTTCTATTACCCGTGAGTCGAAGGGCGACGGTGAACATGAAGCGGCCGTGCCGGCGGGCCACAGCTTCCCAATCGAGTGGGGCTTCGACGAATCCACGGAACTCCTCGCTGTCGAGGTCGACACCATCTACGGGGCCGGCGGTAGATTCAACGACCACCGTGGGCGGTTCAGTTCCCACGAGTTCGGAGCCGGGGTTGGCTCCCAGCGCCGCCGATTGTGTTTCCACCCCATCAAAAGTAGCGGCGCCCGCCGCGCCCGCCGACCCGCCGCCGCGCCCGCCTGGCCCCAGACGGCGGGCGGCGCAACCCGCCAGCACCCTGTCTCAGGCTGTCTCAACCTGTCTCAGCCTGTACCCCAGCCCGTGCCAGCCCGTGCCAGCCTGTGCCAGCCTGGTCGAGTGCTCGAGTGCGTTGTCAACGTGAGCGAGGGGCGGGACCCGGTTCTCGTCGCCCTTCTAGCCGCCGCAGCCGGGCCGTCGGCCTGCCTAGATGTCCACCGCGACGCCTACCACAATCGCAGCGTGTTGACCCTGGCCGGCCACGACGTCGAGGAGAAAGTCCGCCAGGTGGCCCGAGCCGTGGTGGACCACCTCGACTTGTCTACCCACGATGGCGTCCACCCCCGTCTGGGTGTTCTCGATGTGGTGCCGTTCGTGGCCCTGGCCGGATCAACCCTGACTGACGCGACAGCGGCCCGGGATCGATTCGCCCACTGGGCCGGGACGGAGTTGAGCCTGCCATGCTTCCTTTACGGTCCGGAACGATCCCTGCCGGAAGTACGCCGGGGAGCGTTCAGCCGGTTCGCCCCCGACACCGGACCCCCTCGCGGTGACCCGCGCTCCGGCGCCTGTTGTGTCGGGGCTCGGGAGCCCATGGTGGCCTACAATGTCTGGCTGGATGGTCCGGCGGTACACCAAGGAGCGCGCCGGATCGCCACTGTGCTGCGTTCGGATCAGATGCGGACGTTGAGCTTCGCAGTGGGCCGGGACGGCCAGGTCTCGTTCAATTTGGTCGAGCCACTCAGTGTCGGGCCTGAGGCGGCCTACGACGCCGTCGCCGTGCGCGCCGCCCAACTGGGACTCAGCGTGACTCGGGGCGAGTTGGTTGGCCTGATGCCCGCCGCCGTCTTGGGCGCCATCCCATCGAGGCGCTGGAGCGAACTGGGCTTGGCGCCGCACATGACCATCGAGGCCCGGCTGGCGCCCGCCGGACCCGCGCCAGCCTGACCCGTGCCGACCGGACTACCCGGTCATGGGCCGAACACCGCCTAGAGCGCCCCGCCAGAGCCGCTCCTCCGGCCGGGTCAGGCCGTGGAGCGGTGCACCAGCGCCCGGGACCGCCGCACCCGGCGACGCTCTCGTTCGCTCATTCCCCCCCAGATCCCGAACTTTTCTCCGTTGGCCAGGGCGTACTCGAGGCAGTCCTCCCGGACAACACAGCCTCGACAGACTCCCTTGGCCTCGCGGGTGGATGCACCCCGCTCGGGAAAGAACAGATCGGGATCGACTCCCATGCAGTTGGCCTGCCTCTGCCAGCTGCGGTCAACCTCGTCAAACGCGTGGATCATTGCCTCCATCGGTCCGCCTCCCCTCGCACGGTAACTGGCACCGATGTAATTACATTGGTGTCATCATCCTCCTATTGCTCCCCATACGCAAGAGGGGAAGGGAGTTTTTTTTACGCGCTTCGGCCGTGGCGGGTGCGACTTGACCTTTTCTGTTCCATGAAGTCCACGAGCACGTAGTCCCCCAGCGTTTCTGGCGTCGTGAAAAATGCCCGCCCCCGGTTCATCTGGGTCAGCTTCTCGATGAAGGATTTGAGGTGTCCGCTGGCATCGAGCATGAAGGTGTTTATCCGGATGCCTTCCTTTGTGCAGCGCAGCACCTCGGACAAGGTGGCCTGCACCGTCTCGGCCACCGGAGGGTAGTTGAAGAAGACCTCGCCATTCTCCAGGACGTGAGCCGTAGGCTCCCCGTCGGTGATCATGATGATCTGCTTGGTCCCGCTCTGGCGGGCCAGCATGGAGCGGGCGATACGCAATCCGTGCTGCATGTTGGTCCCGTAAACGAAGTCCCACGACACCTCGGGGAGGTGCTCGGCCTTGATCTCGCGGGCCACCTCGGAAAATCCGACGATGCCCAGGTAGTCCCGGGGAAACTGGGTCGAGATCAACGAGTGCAGGGCCATGGCCACTTTTTTCGCCGCCAGGAAATTGTCGCGCATCGGCATCGACAACGACAGGTCGACCATGACCACTGTGGATGCCCGGGAGGACAATTCGGTGCGCTCCACCTCGAAGTCCTCGGGGGTGAGTCGTACTGGTGTGCCCGCTCCGTTTCGGGCCAGGGAGTTGCGCAGCGTCCTTTCGATGTGAAGGTTGAACGGGTCCCCGAACTCGTAGGCCTTGGTATCGAAATCTCTCTCGTGTCCCACGCCTGAGCGGCCGGCCTGATGGCGTCCCAGTCGGTCCCGGCTCACTTTGGAGAACAGGTCGGAAAGGGCATTTTGGCCGATTCGACGGATGCCAGCCGCCGTGAGCTCCCAGCGCCCCTCTCGCTGTTCGATGAGTCCGGCCTCGGACAGCATCCTGGTCAGCTCCGACAGTCGTTTGAGAGATTCGGCGCTTTCGGGGCCCAATATCTCCGCCGCCTTGTCGATGTCCACGTCGGCCAGGGCTCCTGGGCTGGAAGCCGAGCGCAGCAGGTTTTCCAGTTGGTCGATGTCACCCAGGCGCTCCATGAGCGACGCGGCCTCGGCGAAGCCCAGGGGATCGGCTCCCGAGAAGTTGTAGCTGCGCTGCCATCCGGCATCGGGGAAGGCCTGTCGCAAGTTGTTGGAAAGGCGCTCGACCTGCCAGCGAAGGTCCATGTCGGCGAGTAACTGGTCGGACAGCTCGCTCAGTTGGGACCGCTGGGCCGGAGTCATGGAGTTCAACATGGCCTGCACCGCGGCCATCTGGGCGGCCAGAGCCTCGAGCAGCTCATCAAGGTTGGTCGGATTGGAACTG
Organism: Acidimicrobiales bacterium; assembly: GCA_050742455.1. Lineage (GTDB taxonomy): Bacteria > Actinomycetota > Acidimicrobiia > Acidimicrobiales > JBOGIG01 > JBOGIG01. The sequence continues at coordinate 24,540 of JBOGIG010000011.1, read as the reverse complement.
AACATGTCGCCGAAGCGGGACATGAAGTCCTCGAATGTCGGGTCCAGCGCGGCTCCGGCCTGGCGCTGTTCGATCATGCGGTTCAAGGCGTCGAACATGTCCTTGACCCGTTGAGTCTGTTCGGGGTCCATGTTCCTCATGGCCCCCGCCATCTGCTCGAACTGGCTGGCCATCAATGCTTCCCGCAGCTTGTCCAAAAGGGCGTCGAAGCGCTCCCGAGCCTCGGTGGAGGTGAAGTCGTACTCCTGCAGTCCCCTGACCTGCCCGGCCAGGTCAGGGGGTAGGAGGTTCAACGCCAGTCGGCGTTCCGCCACCACCTGATCGGTCACCTCGGCCCGGCGCTGGTCTCCGGACTCAAGCGCCTGGCGGGACAGTTCGTCCAAACCCGAGCGCTCCTCGTCCAGCACCTGGCGCAGTTCGTCGGCGATGTCGGAGTAAACGCCGCCCAGGTCGTAGCGGTCGAGCTGTTCAGAGCGGGCCTGGCGCAGGCGGTCCATCAGCTCCTTGAGCCCGGCCACCCGTCTTCCGTCCCGATCGGTCATACCCGTTTGCATCATCCGGCGCAGGGCGGCATTGAGGTCCCCGTGGTACAACAGATCGTCGGTCACCTCTGCCAGCAAGGAGTCGGCGTCGAGATCGAAACCTATCTGGGAGCCGTCCCAGCGCCGGTATTGGTAATGACTCACTGCCCATCACCGGCCCGGCCTGGTGGGCAAGGCTTGGCCCCGGTGAGGCTCACCCGGTCAACTCCGACCCCTATAGGTGGCTCGACCCCCGGCGGCCTCCTTGTTGAGCCTCTTGGACAGGTGCAGGCCCTCCAGGACGAATTCGGTGGCGCTGGCCACAGCCCCGGGAGTCTCCGAGGCGGCCAGGGCCATGACCGGCCCGGCCAGGGCCGGCATCTTGGCCAGGGCCTCGACGTATTCCGAAGAGGACACATCGTCGCCTGAGTGGATCACGTCGCCCTCGTCGAAGGCGGACACGGCCTCGGCGAAGGTTTCAATGCGACACCGCTGCCTGAACACGCCGAGAACGGCGGCCTTGACCAGGCGTTCGATGGTCTGGGCGTCGCGGCCCTCGTCGATGGTCTCGATCTCCACCTTGCCCGCGGTGGAGGCCACGAGGGACTCCAGGTCACTGATGCGGGGCACGGCCACCGGTTCCTTGCTACGCAGGGCCCGCCGGGCGGCATTGGCCACCAGCGTCTCGTAGTTGGCTATCCCCAGGCGCACCGACACCCCAGAATGCTGGTTCACTGAAGGGCTGGACCGGGCCAGCTGGGACAGGGCAGCCACGATCTCAGCCATGAACTCGGGAACGGCTATGCCCAGCCCCGCCGTCTCCAAAGGTTTTATCTCCTGGCGGATGACGTCGAGCTCTGTCTCGACATCCAGGGGGTAGTGCGTGCGGATCTGCGATCCAAATCGGTCCTTGAGCGGCGTGATGATTCGACCCCGGTTGGTGTAGTCCTCTGGATTGGCCGAGGCCACCAGGACCACATCCAATGGGAGGCGGATCTTGTATCCCCGGATCTGGACGTCCCTCTCCTCCAACACATTGAGCAGCCCGACCTGGATGCGCTCGGCCAGATCGGGCAGTTCGTTGATGGCGAAGATGCCCCGGTTGGTTCGGGGCACCAGGCCGTAGTGCAGGGTCAGCTCGTCCGACAGGTAGCGGCCCTCAGCCACCTTGATGGGATCAACCTCGCCGATGAGATCGGCAATTGAGGTGTCGGGAGTGGCCAGCTTCTCGCCGAAGCGGTCGGAGCGGTGCAGCCAGGTGATGGGGGTGGCCTCTCCGTTGGCCTCGACCAGCTCCCGGGCCTGGCGCGACACGGGGGCCAGCGGATCGTCGTTGATCTCCGATCCGGCCACGACCGGTATCCACTCATCCAACAGAGCGGTCAGGGCCCGGATGATACGGGTCTTGGCCTGGCCCCGCTCTCCAAGGAAGATCACGTCGTGGCCGGCCAGCACGGCATTCTCCAACTGGGGCAATACGGTTTCGTCAAAGCCCAGAACCCCGTCCACGATCGGCTTGCCGGAGGCTATGGCCAGGGCCGCATTGGCTCGCATTTCATCCTTGACGGATCTGGACTGCCAGCCTGCTTCACGAAGCTGACCCAGGGTGGAGGGACGGGCGCTCATGATGCCAGCCTAGGCCCACCCCGCCCTCGCGTTCCCATCGCATTCCTCGGCCGGTCACCGCTCCGTGCCGGTGCTGTGGCCCGCCCCAACGGTCCGCCCTGTCGGTCCGCCCTGTCGGTTGGCCCTCGGCGCCCGAGGGCAGAAATATTGCGCCCCATCGAGCCAGCGTGGCAATCTGCCCCAAATGAGTACCGCATCCGAAACGCTGGCCGGACCGCAGCCCGGTCCCGGGCCAGGGCCCACCGGCTCCGTGCGTACCCTGCGCCAGGACAATTGGTGGGTGACACCCCTGATCACGCTGTCGGTACTTGTGGTCTTCCTGGTCTATTCGACCTGGGCCTCGTTCCAGACCACCGATTACTACATCAAGCCCTATATCTCCCCGTTCTTCTCGCCCTGCATGACGCATGGCTGCCCGTCGGGAACGGGCTTCGACATCTTCAACTGGTGGAGGATCTCACCCGCCATCCTGATTGTGTTATTTCCGGGGGGCTTCCGGCTCACCTGCTACTACTATCGCAAGGCCTACTACCGGTCCTTTTGGTGGTCGCCCCCCTCCTGCGCCGTGGCCGATTTCCGGCCCAATTACACCGGTGAATCCCGCTTCCCCCTCATCCTTCAAAATATCCACCGGTACTTCTTCTACGCCGGGTTGATCCTCAACCTGATCCTCACCTACGACGCAGTCGAGGCCTTCAGGTTCCAGGGGGGCGTGGGCGTGGGGCTGGGCACCATCATCATGGTCATAAACGCCGGTCTCTTGTGGGTCTACACCCTGTCGTGCCACTCGTGCCGGCACCTGTGCGGTGGGCAGATCAACCGGTTCTCCGAGCACCCATTGCGCCACTGGCTGTGGAAACGCCTTACCCCCATCAACGCCCGCCACATGGTATTTGCCTGGTGCAGCCTGATCTTTGTCGGGTTTACCGATCTGTACATCCGGCTGGTAGCCAGCGGCGCCATACATGATCCCCGGATCTTTTGATGTCCGAATTCGAAACGCACGAGTTCGACGTCATAGTCATCGGGGCCGGGGGCGCCGGACTCCGGGCAGCGATAGAGGCCTCGGCCCAAGGGGCGGACACCGCCCTGGTGTGCAAGTCCCTCTTAGGCAAGGCTCACACCGTCATGGCCGAAGGGGGGATCGCAGCCTCGCTCGGCAACGTGTGGTCCGACGACAACTGGAAGGTCCACTTCCGCGACACCATGCGCGGGGGCAAGATGCTGAACAACTGGCGCATGGCGCAGCTCCATGCCCAGGAAGCCCCCGACCGGGTCCTGGAGCTGGAGGAGTGGGGGGCGCTGTTCGACCGCACTCCCGACGGGCTGATACTCCAACGCGACTTCGGTGGGCACCGCTACGCCCGTCTGGCCCACGTGGGGGATCGCACGGGGCTGGAGATGATCCGCACCCTCCAGCAAAGAGCGGTGCAAAAGGGCCTCCAAGTGTTCATGGAGTGCACCATTCTCAGCCTGGTCAAGGATGGGGACCGCATCGCCGGCGCCGTGGGGTACTGGCGGGAATCGGGCAAGTTCGTCATCTTCCGGGCCAAGGCCGTGATCCTGGCCACCGGCGGGCTGGGCAAGGCGTGGAAGGTCACCTCCAACTCCTGGGAGTGCACCGGGGACGGTCATTCCCTGGCTCTATGGGCCGGGGCCGATCTGATCGACATGGAGTTCGTCCAGTTCCACCCGACCGGCATGGTGTGGCCCCCGGGGGTGCGGGGCCTGCTGGTGACCGAAGGGGTGAGGGGCGATGGCGGCGTGTTGCGCAACTCGGATAACAAGCGCTTCATGTTCGACTACGTGCCCGACATGTTCCGAGCCGAGACGGCCGAGACCGAGGAGGAGGCCGACCGGTGGTACACCGACAAGGTCAACGCACGTCGCACCCCCGATCTCCTACCCCGTGACGAAGTGGCCCGAGCCATCAACTCCGAGGTGAAGGCAGGTCGGGGCAGCCCCCACGGTGGGGTTTTTTTGGATATCGCCACCCGCCACGACTCCGCCTACATCAAGCGACGCCTGCCCTCCATGTATCACCAGTTCAAGGAGTTGGCCGACGTGGACATCACCACCGAACCCATGGAAGTGGGACCAACGTGCCACTACGCCATGGGTGGGGTGCGGGTCGACGCCGACACTGCCGCCAGCACCGTCCCGGGCCTGTTCGCCGTGGGTGAGGTGGCGGGCGGCATGCACGGCTCCAACCGGCTGGGAGGCAATTCCCTGGGTGACCTCTTGGTGTTCGGGCGCCGGGCCGGACTGGCCGCGGCCGAGTATTCCAAGTCCACCGACCTGCCCCCAATCGCCGAATCCGACGTAAACCGGATCACTGCGACCTCCCTGGAACCCTTTGAGAACCAGGGCGGCGAGAACCCCTACACCCTGCATCACGATCTCCAGGACACCATGGGGGAGCTGGTGGGCATCATTCGAGTGGAAGCCGAGCTGACCAAGGCCATGGACAAGCTGGGCGAGCTCAAGGAGAGGGCAACGCACGTCGGGGTCGAGGGACACCGCCAGTACAACCCGGGATGGCATCTGGCCAACGACCTGAAGTCGTTGTTGACCGTGGCCGAGTGCGTCACCCGCTCAGCCCTGCTTCGCAAGGAGAGCCGGGGCGGCCACACCAGACAGGACTTCCCCGGCCCCGATGCGGACTTCGGTCGGATCAACCACGTGACCCGACACGACGACCACGGCCTCAGCGCAACGGCGGAGCCCCTACCCCAGATGCCCGAGGAACTGGCCGCTTTGTTCGAGGAGGAGCACTAGTGACCCAGTCAACAGAGGTATTCACCCTGCGCCTGTGGCGGGGCGACGCCTCGGGCGGGAGCTTTGTCACCTACCAGGTGCCGGCCCAGGAGGGCGAGGTGGTCCTGGACGTGGTCCATCGCATCCAGGCCACCCAGGCCAACGACCTGGCCGTGCGCTGGAACTGCAAGGCGGGCAAGTGCGGCTCGTGTTCGTCGGAGATAAATGGCAAGCCTCGACTCATGTGCATGACCCGGATGAACACCTTCGAACCAGGCGAAACCATCACCGTGGCCCCCATGAAGACCTTCCCCATACTGCGGGACCTGGTCACCGACGTGAGCTTCAACTACGAGATGGCGGCTCGGGTTCCAGCTTTCTCGCCCCGGCCCCGAGAACCCGACGGAACCTACCGCATGGCACAGTCCGACGTTGACCGCAGCCAGGAGTTCCGCAAATGCATCGAGTGCTTCATGTGCCAGGACGTGTGCCACGTCATCAGGGACCACGAGGACAATAAGACCAACTTCGCCGGTCCCCGCATGTTCATCCGCTACGCCGAGCTGTCCATGCATCCCCTCGACACCATCGATCGCCGGCCGCTACTGCGCCACGAGATGGGCATAGCCCTGTGCAACATCACCAAGTGCTGCACCGAGGTCTGTCCCGAGAACATCAAGATCACCGACAACGCCATCATCCCCATGAAAGAGCGGGTAGTCGACAGCTACTTCGACCCCATCGCCTGGCTGGGGCGCAAGATCCGTAAAAAATCCTGAAGGGGCACAATCCCGGCGGGAAAGACCGTCCTGTGCGGTCCGCTCGGGCGGTCCCCGACCGGCTCAAGATCCTCGGATGACCCCATCGGGCCCCGAGCAGTCGACTTCGACCACCTCGCCCGGCGCCGGCTCGCCTCCAGCGAATTGGCAGTCCACGATGCAGGGGAGCTGGAACTCACGGCTGACGATCCCGATGTGGCTACGCACCGTGCCCGAGTAGCACACCACCGCGGCCAGCTCGTGGTACAGCGGGGCCAAGAATGTGGCCCCCGCGTCCTTTACGGCGGCCACCACCCCGGCCCCTCCTCCGGCGTCCATCAGGCCGAGGACATCTTCGGGGCCCGACAGCATGCACCAGCGGCCCTGCACCGGGCCATGATCGAAGACCTTCTGACCCTTGCCTATGTCGTTCATGGACCGAGCATACGAGCAAACGGGATGACCAAACCGGTGAAGGGGACGGACACCAATGGGAAGCAGAAGGACACCAATGTGGCGAAATCGCAAGGCACAACTGGAGCCCGGGGGTCGATCCCCACTACGGTGGCGCGCAGCCGAGGCCGGTGACGATGACGGCACAAACCAAGGCGCTTCGAGGGGGACCATCCACCCTGTGGGTCCGGGCAGTACACGGGGAACGAGAGTCCGAGGGGGACATGGCCCTGTTAAACGACAATGTGGAACAACGGGACAGGGCCAATGAGCTGATCGCCTACCACAGCAGGATCTCCCAAGCGATGAACGTCGAGCGCACGAACTTGGAATCGGGCCTCATTCCGGTGAGCGCCTACATCGTCACCGCCTGTTGCGAGGCCTTCTACCGATACCCGGACATGACCCGGTCCATCACCGCAGTGGCCGACCCCTTCGAGCTGGGCCGGGCCGGGCGGCGGCCGGGGTCCCAGATCAATCCTGTCTTCTTGTGGTCATTGGCCAACTTTTACCTGGTCGGTCGCAAGGTTCTGGTCGGCTTCGGCGTGACCCCGGACTCGGTCCCTGATACCTACAGCGTGTTGTCCTTCTGGGAACGCGCTGCGCTGGGCTATCGGGGTGACGGGCACCGTCAAGCCTGGGACGCCGGATTCTCGGCATGCACCTATGACGCCGGCGTCATTGCCACCCTGGTGGAGGAAGCGGTGGCCGTGACCGACGGGGCCGCCCTCGAAGCGGGCACCTCGATCGGTCGCGACATCGTCAAGCGGTTCAATGCCACTTTGGTCAGTTATCTGTTTCTCATGTACTTCGACACCAGGGTGGGAACGGGTGACACCGGCCCCTACGACCTGGGCGACGGTCGGATGCTGGTGGTACGGGATTTCTACAAGCTGGGTCCAAGTGACTTTTGGTGGTCGGACGTGGCCCGGGAGATCCCCCACTCCCACTTGACCATGGGTCTGATCCTGAAAGGGGTATCGGTCAAGGTCAACGATTGGGGGACCTCGGTCACTGACCCCGAGGACTACCTCGACCACCTGGTGGGATTCAGCCTCTTCGCCACCGACCCGAATACAGGCCGGTTGCTCCCCCTTCCCCACAGCGAGATCGACACCTTCACCGCCCAGGTACGCAAGGCCCAGTCCCAGCACTACCGCAACATCGCCGCCATGTCCCGGGCGGAGAAGATCCGCTGCGGCGCCTACGTTTACTTCAGCTTCCTACGCCCATTTGCCGAGGAGGCGGGAGTTACCTCGGACCTGGACTGGACCGTGCCGCGCGACACGCTCGGCCCCGTCTACGACATGATCGAACCGATCGACGGGGGCAATCTCGTTCCCGACCCGGATCAGGAATACTACGCCCCGCTGCCATGATCACCCCGGGCGACGAATTCCCCCTGCATCAGTCCTCCCGCCCGGTACGCGATGCGGGGACCGACCGCAACAGCTATGACCGCTTCTTCTTCAACGGCTACGACGTAGCCGGCCCTGGTGACTCGGGCCACGGCTCAAGGGGCCAGGGCGGCCCGGTGTATTTTGCCGCGGCATTGGGCATCTACCCGGGACGCAACATTGCCGACGCCGGCTTCTCGGTTGTTCACGATGGGATCCAGCACAACGTCCACGCATCTCGTCTGTTGGGCTCGGATCGCCTCGACACCCGAGTCGGGCCCATCGGGGTGCGGATCATCGAGCCCCTGGCCCGCCTGGCCCTGACGGTTGACCACGTAGGCAGCGGTCCGCCGGTGCAGGCCGAACTGGAGTTCACCTACCGCTCCCCTCTGTTCGAGGAGCCCCACTACCTGTGGAAGGTGGGGCATCGCACCATCTTCGACATCACCCGCATGACCCAGAGCGGGACATGGTCGGGGTGGATCCGTATCGGACCCGATCGAATCGAAGTGGACAGGACCTCCTTCATGGGCGGCCGCGATCGGTCCTGGGGCACCAGACCGGTGGGCGAGCGAGAGCCGCCCGGGGCCCCCGAACCAGGGGCCTCGTTCTACTGGCTATGGGCCCCATTGAATTTTGCCGACGCCAGCGTGCTGTTCGACGTCAACGAGACCAATTCAGGATCCCGCTGGCACCATTCGGCGGGCTGGGCCCCGATCGGCGACCTGGACCGCGCCGTCGAGTGGGGCAGGGCCGATTATTCCATGACTTACAAAGCGGGTACGCGCCACGTAGAAACCTTCGAGATCGACTTCGATCTGGGAGGACGCCGTGAGAAGGTGGCGCTCGAACCGTTGTTCAACTTCTACATGCAGGGCATCGGCTATACCCATCCCAAGTGGGGCCACGGTATGTACGTGGGTCCAGACGAATCGGAATACGACTCCTTCCCCACCGGCTCGGTGGATGAGACCAGCCCGTTCAACCAGCACGTGCAGACCCTGTGCCGAGCCGTACGCTCCGACGGAGCCGTGGGAATGGGCATTCTCGAACAGCTCATTATCGGGCCTCACGCCCCGTCAGGGTTGACCGGCCTGTTGGACATGCACGACTGAAGATGAGTCGATTCCTCAGCTCCGAGTGGCTGGTCGAGTTGCGCCAGGCCCTTTCCCCCGTCCAGGCCAACGCTTCTGAGGATGATGCAAGGATGGTGGTTCAACAGGTTGTGACCGTCCCCGACGGAACCGAGATCTGCTACGTGGTCGAGCTGAGCGCCGGCCCGGCAGAGGTGCGAGCGGGCCGGGCCGATGACTTCACGGTGAGCCTCACCCAAAGCTACGCCGTGGCCGCCGCCTTATCCTTGGGCTCACTGTCAGTTCGAGCGGCCCTTTTGGCTGGGCAGTTGCAGATCATGGGCGATCCCGCTGCCCTGGTCGACCTCGGAGAGCGCCTGGACGTGGCCCAGGATCCGTTGAGCCAACTGCGGTCGCGCACCACATACTGACGGGGATTGGCGCTCTGGCCGGCTCGGATCAGCGGCTGAGGAGGTCCTTGGCGATGTGGGTGACCTGGATCTCGTCGGTGCCGGCGTAGATCTGGAATACCTTGGCATCCCGGGCCAGCTGTTCGACGCGGTACTCCGACATGTAGCCGTTGCCCCCCAGGAGTTGCACCGCCTCCATGGCCACCTCGCTGGCCGCCTGGGCCGAGTACAGCTTCATGGCCGATGCCTCGGCCAGGGTAAGGTCGTGACCAGCGGACTGCATCTCGATGTGGCGGAACACCAGGTTCTCCACATTGAGCCTGGCCACCTCCATCTTGGCCAGTTTGAGCTGGATGAGCTGGAAGTCCGAGATGGGCTTTCCCCACAGCATGCGATCCTTGGCGTAGGCGACCGAGATCGACAGGCACTCCTCGATGAGGCCCAGTGACATGGCCGCCACGCCCGCTCTTTCGGTCACAAAATTCGCCTTGGCGCTGTCCCTGCCGCTTCCCACCTTTGGGGTCTCAGTCTCTCCCAGTAGCCGGTCGCGGCCCACTCTCACGTCGGACAGGAACAGCTCACCGGTGGGCGAGGAGTGCAGACCCATCTTACGGAACGGCTTGGACTGCTCCAGGCCGGGCATACCCCGGTCCAGCACAAAGGTCAGCACCGGGCGCTGGCGCTCGTCCCCGGCGTCCTGGCCGTCCTCGATCAGCTTGGCGTAATAGACGATAATGTCGGCGTAGGGCCCGTTGGTGATGAAAGTCTTGTTCCCGTTGAGGATGTACTCATCCCCGTCGCGGCGAGCGCTGGACTTCATGCCCCCCAAAGCATCTGAGCCGGAGTTGGGCTCGGTGATGGCCCAGGCCCCCACCTTTTCCACGGTCAGCAGGTCCAGGGCCCAACGCTCCTTTTGGGCCCGAGTCCCTTGCCGCATGATGGTCCCTCCTGCCAGACCCAGGCTCACCCCCATGGCGGTGACGATCCCCGGACAGTAATGACACAACTCGATGATGGGGATCAGGGTCATGGCCGACATGCCGCCGTCTCCACCGCTTTTTGCCGCGGCTGCCGGCTCCCCGCCGGCCTGGGCGGCGCCGGTCGCGGCGCCCGCTTCCCCGCCGTCCTCGTTGTCGGCTCGGTCGGCGGCGAGGCCATCGCTTCGCTGTTCACGATCCATCTGGCGCTTGAAGGACTCCCGGGCCATGGCGTCCATGCCAAAGGTGGAATAGAGCTTGCGGATCACGTCGTAGGGGGGCAGGTCGCCGTGTTCCAATGCATCGAGGTGGGGCACGATCTCGGCTTCCACGAAACGGCGGACCGCATCCCGCAACATCAACTGCTCGTCGGACCACTTGAACATCGAATTACCTCCGCTCCAGCAGGGGGGCGACTTCGTCCCGCTCGGCCAGCAACTCATCGGTGGTAAGGCGGATACGGTCCTGGGCAAAGGCGCTATGGGGCAGGCCTTCCACAACCGCCGTGGTCAGGCCGTTTGAGGTGACCGGGTACCCGAAGACCAGGCCCTCGGGCACGGAGTATTGGCCCTGGCTGACCGTGGCCAGGGACACCCAGTCTCCGGCGGGGGTGGCGTTGGCGATGCTGCGGACGGAATCCACCACGCCGTTGGCCGCTGACGCCGCCGACGAGGCGCCCCGGGCGTCGATGATGGCCGCTCCTCGCTTTTGGACCGTGGAGATGAATTCGCCCTCTAGCCAGGCCCGGTCGGAGATCACCTCGGGCGCAGGTCGGCCCTGGATCCGGGCGTTCTCAAAGTCGGGAAACTGGGTGGAGGAATGGTTGCCCCAGATGGCGACGTTGGACACATCGGCTACCGCAACCTTGGCCATCCGGGCCAGCTGGGTCGAGGCCCGATTTTGATCCAGGCGGGTCATGGCGTAGAAGCGATCGGACGGGATGTCCGGGGCGTTGGCCCGGGCGATGAGACAGTTGGTATTGCACGGATTGCCGACCACCACCACCCGCACGTCGTTCGCAGCCGCCGAGGCCAGGGCCTGACCCTGGGGGGCGAATATGCCGCCGTTGATGTTGAGGAGGTCTCCCCGCTCCATGCCGGCCTTTCGGGGCACCGAACCCACCAGCAAAGCCCAGTTTGTCCCATCAAAGGCCCGGGCCGGATCCGAGGTGGCCTCGATGCCGGCCAGCAGGCCGAAGGCGCAGTCGTCCAGCTCCATGACTACGCCCTCCAGGGCCTTCATGGCCCCCTCGATCTCCAGCAGGCGCAGATTCACGGCCACGTCAGGTCCGAACATCTCCCCCGAAGCGATGCGGAACAGGAGGGCATACCCGATCTGACCGGCGGCTCCGGTGACTGTAACCTTGACGGTGTTGGTGTTGGCCATGCCTTGACACTACGGCGTGAGATCCTCCCGACTCAAAAATCTTGGACTATCTCCCCACGCCCCACTCACGACAATCGCAATCCCGGATCGATCCGCTTCAGCGTCGGCCCCTGCGTGCCGAATGATCTGTAGGGGAGGAACGATCGGGCCGAATCCACTCGCACGTCCCAGCTGGGCCCGGTCGTCCTCCCCCGTTCGCACATTCATTTGTCTGGAGAAATAAGTGCCCCGGTCGTTGTACAAGCTCGGGCGGGTGTGCGCCCGCCACCCGTTCAGAACTCTGGGGGCATGGGCGCTAGTAGCCCTTTGCCTGTCGCTGGCGAGCCAGCTGGCCGGGGCTAGCTTCACCAACTCGACCACCGTTCCCCATTCGGAGGCTCAGCAGGCCCAAGCCCTGCTGTCGGCGGCCTTCGGCCCGTCGAAGGGGGTCGACGCAACCCTGGCCATCTCCGATCGGGGACCGATCACCGCTCCCATGGCGGAGGCCGGTCTGAATGCCGCCGTGGCAAAAATCGCCACCCTGCCCAAGGTGGCTCACGTCGCTCGCCCGGTCATCTCCCCCGATGGTCGGGCCGCCCTGGTCGCCGTCAAATACAGCGTTGGGGGAAAGCAGCTGACCAAGGCCGACTTCAACCGTCTCGCCGCCGCCACGGCGCCGGCCCGAGCCGCGGGCGAGAAGGTTGCCTATTCCGGATCCATCGCCCACCTGTCCGACGGATCACCGGCCGGAAGCTCGGAGGAGATCGGCATCATCGTCGCCATCCTCGTCCTCATCGGAGCCTTCGGCTCCCTGGTGGCCGCCGGACTGCCCATCCTGACCGGCGCCTTGGGTCTGGCCGCCGGGCTGGCCGTGGTAAAGCTCCTGGCCTTTGTACTGCCCATCAGTTCGGATGCCCCATCCCTGGCTTCCATGATCGGCCTCGGGGTCGGCATCGATTACGCCCTGTTCGTAGTGACCCGGTACCGAGAGGAAATAGCCGATGGTGTAGAGGTGGGGGAGGCAGCCGGCCGGTCCCTGGCCACGGCAGGATCCTCTGTGGTCTTTGCCGGGCTGATCGTGATCCTGGCCATCTGCGGCTTGGCCCTTTCCGGTATCGCCCTCATCGCCGGCCTCGGCTATGCCACCGCCGTGGTGGTGGCCGTCGCCGTGCTGGCCGCTATAACGCTCCTGCCCGCCGTGTTGGGTCTGGCTGGAACCAGGATAAACAAGCTGAAGATCCCCGGGCTGGGTCGCCGGCGCCTGGGGCGCCATCACCCCGGACGGGGTCCGTGTTGGGCCTGGCGCTGGGCCGGGATGGTGGGCAGGCGTCGTTGGCTGTTCGCCGCCGGGGCCATGAGCCTGCTGGCCGTTCTTTCCATTCCTGCCCTTTCGATGCGTTTGGGCCAGACCGACGCCGGGAGCAACCCGCCATCGAGCACCACGCGGCAGGCGTTTGACATCACGTCGGCACATTTTGGACCTGGGGTCAATGGACCCCTGGAGCTGGCCATCGAGCTGCCGGCGCCGACCGGTTCAAGCGTTCTCGGGCCGGTGGCCGGGACAAGCGGATCGGTTCCCGGGCCGGTTGGGGTGATCTCGGCTGCGGTGCGGGCTGATCCCGCCGTGTCCGCCGTCCATCCGGCCGAGGTCGCCCCAAATGGGAGGACCGCCCTGGTCGAGGTGATCCCCCGTTCCACACCACAGGCCGCGGCCACCAGTCAATTGGTGAACCGGCTGCGGAACCGAATACTGCCCGGCGTCGAGGCGTCCACCGGGGCCACCGTGCTGGTCACCGGTCAAACGGCGGCCAACGTGGACGTGGCCCACCAGATCTCAGCCCGCCTTCCCCTGCTCCTCGCCGCCGTGCTGGGCCTGAGCGTATTGATCCTCGGCCTCATCTTCCGCTCGGTGGCGGTGGCGTTGTCGGCAGCGGCCATGAACGTGTTATCCATCGGGGCGTCCCTTGGGGTAGTGGTGGCCGGTTTCCAGTGGGGATGGCTCAGGGCCCTGACGGGCCTGGGAGCGGGAACCCCGATATCCAGCTTCGTGCCCATGCTCACGTTTGCGATCCTCTTCGGCCTGTCCATGGACTACGAGGTATTCCTCCTGTCAAGGATCCGAGAGGCGTGGAAGCGGACGGGCTCGACCACCGAGGCCGTGGTGGAAGGGGTGGGATCGACGGGCCGGGTCATCACATCGGCCGCCCTGATCATGATCAGCGTCTTCCTTTCCTTTGTGACCATGGGCGACCCCGTTGTCAAGGAGATGGGCATCGCTCTGGCCGCCGGGGTACTGATCGACGCCAGCCTGATCCGCATGGTGCTGGTCCCCGCCACCATGGCCATCCTGGGTCGGTCGTGTTGGTGGATGCCCCGGTGGCTTAGCCGCCTGATCCCGGCCAACCTGGACCACGGCTCATGGGTCCCCGCGCCCGTGACGCCCCAAGTGCTCGCCGCCTCCGACGCCGGATCCAACGCCGCCTGACTGGGCCCGTGGATACCCAGCCGATAGCGCTGGCTACCACCGGGGAATCGGTAGACTTGCCGTCGACCTGCGTCAGGTGAGGCTTCCGCTTGGGCCGACCAATCTCCGATGCCACCGTTGGCATCCGTGGCAGGCTTTGGTATTCCCCGCCTCGTTCTCCAGACCCGGGCGGGCAAAGGACCTAGTGAAGGTAACCAGATGATTAAGGCAGATTCCCTATCCAAGCGCTACGGCGAGGTACTGGCCGTCGACGGCCTCTCCTTCGACGTGCAACCGGGTCAGGTGACCGGATTCCTCGGTCCCAACGGATCGGGCAAGTCCACCACCATGCGCATGATCATGGGTCTGGACGCCCCCGACGCGGGGCGAGTGACCGTCAACGGGCAGCCCTACGCCCGCCTGGCCTGGCCTTTGCGGGAGGTGGGCGCCCTGCTCGAGGCCAGGGCCTACCACCCTGGCCGAAGCGCCCGCAATCACCTGTGGGCACTGGCCCAGACCAACGACATTCCCAAGGACCGGGTGGAGGTCGTCCTGGACCTGGTCGGTCTGACCAAGGTGGCCGCCCAGCGGGCCGGGCGTTTCTCGCTCGGCATGGGCCAGCGCCTGGGCATCGCCGCTGCCCTGTTAGGGGACCCCGGCGTCCTTCTTCTCGATGAGCCCGTCAATGGGCTGGATCCCGAGGGAATCCGCTGGGTGCGCAACCTGTTGAAATCACTGGCCCAAGAGGGCCGCACTGTGTTCGTGTCCAGCCACCTGATGAGCGAGATGGCCCTCACCGCTGACCAGCTCGTGGTAATCGGCCGGGGTCGCATGATCGCAGAGATGCCCGTAGGTGACTTCATCGCCGGCAGCTCGCAGCAGTTCGTCAGGGTTCGGACTCCTCAGCCCGGGGCCTTGACCACGTTGCTCACCGACGCCGGGGCCAGGGTGGAACCCGACCCCGAAGCAGGCCAAGTCGGGGCGCTCAAGGTGAGCGGGGTGGCGGCCTCCCATATAGGCGATGTGGCAGGAGCCCATCAGATCGTCCTGCACGAGCTCTCGCCCCAGATGGCCTCCCTGGAGGAGGCGTTCATGGAATTGACCCACGACAGCGTGGAATACCGGGGCGAGGGTGAGGAGACCTCGGGTGGCCAGACCCGTTCCACCGGCTCGGATCCAACCGTCGGTGATGACAAAGTGAGGACACAATGACCGCCACAGCTACGCCCGGCGCCATCGAGGCCCCACGGCAACCGGCCGGCCCCGGGACATCGGGACACTGGACCCACCACGCGGGCCGGGCCCTGCGCTCGGAATGGACCAAGATCCGCACCGTGCGCTCCACGGCTTGGAGCCTGCTGGCCACCGGCGTGCTCACAGTGGCTCTGGGCGCCATAGTGTGTGCGGCCCAAGCCTCCAACTGGTCCCATTCCAATCCCATCGACCGGATCACCTTCGATCCCACCAGCACCTCGCAGGTCGGCCTGATCTTCGGCCAGTTGGCCATCGGGGTCCTTGGCGTGCTGGTCATGACCAGCGAGTACTCCACCGGGATGATCCGGGCCACCTTCGCCGCCATCCCCCATCGGCCCCGGGTTCTGGCGGCCAAGGCCGCCGTGTTCGGACTGCTGGCCCTGGTAGTGGGGGAGATTTCCACCTTCGGAGCATTCTTTGCCGGCCAGGCCATCCTCGCCGGATCCGCCCCGCACGCCTCACTGGGCCAGGCCAACGTGCTGCGAGCCGTAATCGGCGGGGGGCTGTACCTGACCGTGTTGGGCCTCATGGCGCTGGGCATAGGAGCTCTCATCAGGCACTCGGCCGGGGCCATCAGCACCTTCGTGGCCGTCGTGTTGATCCTCCCCTTGCTGGCCCAGGCCCTGCCCTCGTCCCTTTCGCACAACATCATCCGATTCCTGCCCGACGCCATCGGTCAGTCCATGAGCTCCACCATCGCTACTGGCCGGATCGAGAGGTTCCACGCCTTCAGCCCCTGGGTCGGCTTCGCCATATTGTGCGGGTACGCCATCGTCTTGCTCGGCCTGGGGGCTTGGTCCCTGACCCGGCGCGACGCCTGACCGTCGCGACGCTTGATCCGGCACGACGCCTGATCGGGGGGCGCGTCACTCAAGGGTCTTGACCGTGGCCGGGGAGGTCTTTGGGCCTAGAGCCGTTCGACGATGGCGGCGGCGAACTCCGAGCACTTGACCTCGGTGGCGCCGCTCATCAGCCGGGCAAAGTCATAGGTGACGATCTTGGCGGCGATGGTGGCCTCCAGGGCCCCGACGATGTCGTCGGCCGCCTTCTGCCAGCCCAGGTGCTCGAACATCAAGACCCCGGATAACAGCAAGGAGCCGGGGTTGACCTTGTCCTGACCGGCGTACTTGGGGGCGGTGCCGTGAGTAGCCTCAAAGATCCCATGGCCGGTGACGTAGTTGATGTTGCCCCCCGGTGCGATCCCGATCCCGCCCACCTGGGCGGCCAGGGCGTCGGACAGGTAGTCGCCGTTCAGGTTCAATGTGGCGATGACGTCGAACTCGTCGGGGCGGGTCAGCACCTGTTGGAGGGTGATGTCGGCTATGGCGTCTTTGACCAGGATCTTGTCCCCCGGATCGCCACCGCAGTCGTCCCAGCCCACGGCCACGTCGGAAAACTCCTCTCGCACCAGGTCGTAGCCCCAGGTGCGAAAGGCTCCTTCGGTGAACTTTTGGATGTTGCCCTTATGAACCATGGTCACGCTTTGGCGGTGTTGATTGAGGGCGTAATTGATGGCGGCCCGGATGAGGCGCTTGGACCCGGTCACCGAAACGGGCTTGATGCCGATGCCTGAATCAGGCCGGATGTCCCATCCCATCTCGTCGTGGAGGAAGGAGATGAGCTTGGCCGCCTCGGGCGATCCCTCCGCTACCTCCAGGCCGGCGTAGACGTCCTCGGTGTTCTCCCTGAAGATGACCATGTCGACCTTCTCGGGATGGACTACGGGCGAGGGCACGCCCTTGAACCAGCGCACCGGACGTAGGCAAACGTAAAGATCCAGGATCTGGCGAAGGGCCACGTTGAGGGAGCGGATCCCCCCGCCCACCGGGGTGGTCAGCGGGCCCTTGATCCCGATCAGGTGCTCACGAAAAGCCACCACCGTCTCCTCGGGCAGCCATTCCCCCGTCTCGTCGAAAGCCTTCTGGCCCGCAAGCACCTCTTTCCAGGCGATCTTCTTGCCCTGCTTGGCCGCCGCGGCATCCATGACCAGGCGAGCCGCGGGCCAGATGTCGACCCCCGTCCCGTCGCCCATGATGTAGGGGATGACAGGCTCGTCGGGGACACTGAGGACCCCGTCGGACGACATGGTGATCTTGTCGGGCATTGGTTGAGCCTAGCTTGGGACCCCATCGGTCGAGCCAGTCCGAGCCCGGGTCGGCGCCTGTCCCGTTACTGCTGGCGGAGACGTCGGACGGACGTGGCGGTCCAGGGTGGGCCCGTGTCCGCGCCGATCAACCTGCCAGGTCGGCGACCTCGCCCCGGGGCGGTTC
The DNA here is from genome assembly GCA_050742455.1 of Acidimicrobiales bacterium. GTDB lineage: Bacteria > Actinomycetota > Acidimicrobiia > Acidimicrobiales > JBOGIG01 > JBOGIG01. The sequence continues at coordinate 7,215 of JBOGIG010000011.1, read as the reverse complement.
CAGCCCCAGGTTGGCGTAGATCTCCCTGGTGGCGGTGGACCGGTTGAGGGTGTAGAAGTGCAGGCCCGGGGCCCCTTGGTCCAGAAGGTCTTGGCACAATTCGGTCGCCATTGCGATGCCCTGGGCACGTACTGCTTCGGGTGAGCCTGCGGTCTGGAGGCGCCCCAGCATATCGGCGGGAAGCGCCGCCCCCATGGTGGCCATACGCTCGGCCGATCCCAGGCTGGTCACCGGCATGATGCCGGGGACGATCGGCTTGTCCATCCCCCGCTGGGCCAGGTCTGCCAGTAAGCCCAGGTACTCCTCGGACCGATAGAAGAATTGGGTAACCCCGAAGTCGGCCATGGCCAGCTTGGTGGCCAGGCGGTCCCGGTCCGCCACCAGGTCCGCCGAGCGGGGATGCCCGGCCGGGTGGGCCGCCACCCCAATGGAAAAGCCCCCGATTGCCCGGGCCAGCTCCACCAGTTCGGTGGCATAGACCAACTCACCTGGTTCTGCATCGGGATCGGTGGGGGGATCGCCCCCCAGGGCCATCAGGTTCTCCACCCCGGCCCGGCGCAGGTCGACCAGTATCTCGGCCAGCTCCAGGCGGGAGTGGGCTACACAGATCAGATGGGCCATGGGAACCAACGTGGTGGTTTGGATCATGCCCGCCACCAGGTCGTGGGTCCGCCGGCGCGACGAGCGACCGCCCCGGTAGGTGACGGAGACGAAAGACGGCGCCAGCGGCTCCAGGTCCCTCAGGGTGCGCACCAAAGTGGCCTGCTCGGCATCGGTGCGAGGAGGGAAGAACTCAAAGGAGAATGTCCTGGCCGTACGGAGCAGGTCGGCGATCTTGGCCATGGCGCGAGGCTAACTGCCGCCGGCCCCGCCACGGTCCGCTGCCGCCCGCCCGCCACGGTCCGCTGCCTCGGCGGCCACGCGGCGCTCCGCCGCTGCCACGGCGGCCACGCGGCGCTCCGCCGCTGCCACGGCATTGACCAGGAGGCGGGCCCTGGTCATTGGACCCACTCCACCCAGGCGAGGGGTGATCCACCCGGCGACTTCGGCCACCGATTCGTCCACATCACTCAGCACCTTCTTGCCGTCGCGCGAGACCCCGGCGCCGACAACGGCAGCCCCCGGCTTGACCATGTCCGGGGTGATCAGGCCGGCCTGTCCGGCCGCGGCCACAATGATGTCGGCCCGGACAGTGAAAGAGCCCAGGTCGGCCACCCCGGTATGGACCACGGTCACGGCCGCATTGCAGTTGGGGCGCTTCAGGGCCAGCAGGAGGGCCAGGGGCCGCCCTATGGTCAATCCCCTCCCCACGATGACCACGTGGCGACCCTCGATGGGAACGTCGTTGGCCACCAGCAGGTCGACGATGCCGCCGGGGGTGCACGGGACGGGGCCATTGCCCCCCATGACCAAGCGGCCCAGGTTGACGGGGTGAAGACCGTCCACGTCCTTTTCCGGATCGACGGCCATGAGAGCCTTCTCCTCGTCCAGCCCGTCGGGCAGGGGAACCTGGACCAGGTAGGCATCGACCTTGGGATCGGCGTTGAATCGGGCGATTGTGCGGCCCAATTCCTCCTGAGTGGTCGAGGCGGGCAGGTGGGCGTGGACCGATTCGATACCCACCTGGGCGCAGTCGACGTGCTTCATGGCCACGTAGCGGGCACTGGGCCCGTCATCGCCCACCAGAACCGTGCCCAGCCCGGGCCGGGCTCTTTCACCCCCCGCCGCCACCAGTTCCTCGACCCGGCGGGCCAGGGACTCCCGGATCTGGGCGGCCAGGGACTCGCCATCGAGAATGCGGGCCGCCATCAGTGCAGGAAGTGTCGTTCGCCGGTGAACACCATGGCCACTCCTCGGGCATCGGCGGCGGCGATGGTATCGGCGTCGCGCACCGAGCCACCGGGCTGGACGATCACCGCCACTCCGGCGTCCGCGGCTGCTTCGATCCCGTCGGCGAAGGGGTAGAACGCATCGCTTGCGCAGGCCCCACCGTGGGCCCGACCCGCCGCCTTCTTGGCCGCGATCTCACCGGACTCGACCCTGTTCTGCTGGCCGGCGCCGATCCCCACGGCCTGGCCATCCTTGACCAGCACGATGGCATTGGACTTGGTGTGGCCGCACACCCGCCAGGCCAGCTCGGCGTCGCGCCACTGGGGCTCGGTGGGGGCCACCTTGGTCACCACCGTCCACTGCGAGCGCCGGGCCCCGAAGTGATGGGCGTCTTGGACCAAGAATCCCCCGTGTATCTGGCGCAGCTGCAGGGGTTCGGGTTCGGGCATCGGCGCCTCCAGGATGCGGGTGTTCTTGCGCCTGGCCCGCAGCGTCTCCACTACGCCGTGGTGATAGCCCGGGGCGATTACCAGATCGGCCTGGGCCGCCTTGACCATGGCCTCGGCAGTCACCGTGTCCACCTCCCGGTTGAGGGCCACGATGCCCCCGAAGGCCGATCTCTCGTCGCCCTGGTAGGCCCGCTGGTATGCCGCGGCGAGGTTGTCGGCCAGGGCCACCCCGCACGGGTTGGCGTGCTTGATGATGGCCACAGCCGGGCCATCGCCCAGGTCGTGGACCAGCTCCCACGCGGCGTCGGCGTCATACAGGTTGAGGTAGGAAAGAGCCAGGCCCCCATGTTGGATTACCTTGTCCCACATTGCCGTGGTGCCTACCGGCCGGTACCGGGCCCCGCTCTGATGGGGGTTCTCGCCGTAGCGCAGGTCCTGGACCCGCTCCAGGGCCAAGTGCAAACTGGGGGCCAGCAGTTCTTCCCCTGTCCGCAGTCCTACGCCGGCTCCTTGCCCAGCCTGATGGCGGTCGAACCAGGTGGTGATGGCAGCGTCGTAGGCCGCGGTATGGGCGAAGGCGGCCCGGGCCAGGCGCCGCCGGGTCTCATCGGACAGGGCGCCGCCCGCCTCCAACTCGCCAAGCACCACGCCGTAGTCGCCAGGGTCGACCACCACCCCGACGTGCGCGTGGTTCTTAGCCGCAGCCCTGACCATGGCGGGCCCGCCAATATCGATCATCTCGATCGAGGGATCCGAGCGAAATGGGTACAAGTTGCACACCACCAGATCGATACCCACAATCGAGTTGGCCGCCATGTCAGCGACGTGGGCCGGCTTGGACCGATCGGCCAGGATCCCGCCGTGTATGGCGGGGTGAAGGGTCTTTACCCGGCCATCGAACATCTCGGGCGAACCGGTGACGGCCTCCACCTCGATGTGGGCGATGCCGGCCTTGGCCAGATCAGCTGACGTACCTCCACTGGAGATCAGCTCCCAGCCCAGCTTGGTCAGGCCCCGGGCCAGGTCCACCAGACCTGTCTTGTCGTAGGTGGACAGCAGGGCTCTCATGGGGCAACGGCCTCCTCGGCTTGGATGAACTCTTCGATGGTGATGGGATAGATGCGCCGCTCGACGGCCTTGATCCGCTCGTGCAGGCTCTCCTCGGTGTCGCCGGGCAGGACGGGCACCGCCTCCTGGGCCAGGATGGGACCCTCGTCGGTCTCCAGGGTGGCCACGTGCACGGTGCATCCGGTGACCTTCACCCCGGCGGCCAGCGCCTCGGCCACGGCATGCCAACCCTTGAAAGCCGGCAACAGAGCCGGATGGGTGTTGAGAACCCGTCGGGGGTAAGCGTCGTGGACGGCCCGGCCCAGCACAGTGCCGAACCCGGCCATGGCCACCAGATCGACGCTGCGGCCGACCAGGGCGGCGGTGATCTCGGATGTGTAGGCGTCCCTATCGAAGTCGGCCCCGAAGCTGGTCCGCTTGACCACTTCGACCTCGATGGCTCCCGAGCGGGCCACCTCGATCGCCCGGCAGTCCCGGTCGGTTATGACCACCACCACGGGAAGGCGCCGTTCCAAAAAGGCCTCCAGTATGGTCCCGCTACCCGATGCCAGCACCCCGATGCGCACGCTCCGCACGTTACCAGCGGCTCGTATCTGCCTTGCCCTCGCAGCGCGTCGGGAGATCCCGATGGAATCCCCGAGACAGATGCTGGGGCAATGGTCAGGCCCGGATGATCCCCAGGGCCCTGTAGCCCAGGCCCAGAGCCAAGGCCAGGAGGCCCACGGCCACGATCGCCCAGCCGGGAGGAATACTCCCGCCTGATGGTCGCCCAGCTCCTATGGCCAAGCGGTGAGACGGTGCGGCCACGATCGGGTTGGAGCCCAACAGCGAGGTCGGTCCGGTGGTAGTGCTTGGTGTTGAAGGGGATGACCTGGGAGCTGAGGAGGCCGGAGTCGAAGATGTCCCCGGGACCACACCTACCTGGCCAGACGAGGTCCGTGGCGGTGTGAGCGCTGAAGATCCGGCCCCGCTCGGTGCGCTCGGGCGCGCTCCGGCCCCCTGTCCGGGGTTGGCCGCCGGTACCTCTCGGGCTGCCATGGCCACCGCGGCGGCGGCGTCAAGGCGCCCGGAGCAATGCTGGGCACCCTGACCGCACGACACGGACTTGTTGGCCGAGGCCAATACAGTGTTGACGGCCTGTTGGGGGGTCAGGCCCTGAGACAACAGGAGGGCCAGGGTGCCCGAGACGAACGGTGTCGACATGGAGGTCCCCTCATCCCACCCGTAGGCGGAGGTGGGGTTGGCCGCTGTCCAGATGGTGGACAGGATGCATTGGGGCTGGGAGGCGGGCGAGGAACAGTCAGGTTGCCCGTTGGCGTAGCCATCGCCGCCTGGGGCCATGATGGCCCACTTGGCGTTGCCCAGTGAGCTCGAATAGGGCGCTACCTCGTCTTGTCGTCCGGTCGCCCCTACCACCACGGCATCGGCATTGCCGTAGTTGGCCGCGCCCAGGCCGAAGAAGTTGGTGTTGCCTGCGGCCAGGACCGGTATGGCTCCGTGGCTCCAGGCGTACTCCACTCCCGTGGTCAACGAGCTGTTGGTACCGAGGACCCCGCCCAGTATGGGATTGCCGCTGCCCAGGCTCAGATTGACCACCCGGGCCCCGTGGTCAACGACCCACTCGATGCCGGCGTTGATGTCGTCGACCGAGCCCGAGCCAGTGTTGTCCAGAGCCTTGGCCACCACCAGGCGTGCATTGGGAGCGGTGCCGGCCACCCCCAATCTGTTGTTGGTGATGGCGGCGGCAATCCCGGACACGTGGGTGCCGTGGCCGTTGTCGTCCTGGGCCGAACCGGAGCATTTGGCAGGATCGCCGCCCGACCCGATGCAGTTGGTCGAGGCGGCCACCTTGGCCCCCAGATCCTGGTGCGCCAAGGCCACCCCGGTGTCAACGACCCCGATGAGCACACCGGATCCGGTGCTGGTGGTCCAAGCCTGCGGGGCGCCGATGACCGACAGACCCCACTGCTGGGCGAACAGCGGGTCGTTGGGAGCGCTACCCGAGGCCAAGGCCGGCGCAGCCAGCCCACCCAGGCTCACGACCAGGCACACGACACCGACCAGGGCCGCGACGACCCGCGCCGGGGAGACCCGCGCCGTCACGGCCCGCGCCGTCACGGCCCGCGTCGTCACTGCCCGCGCCGTAGCGACCCGCACCGTAGAAACACGGCTCTTCCTGCCCGAAACCTTCTGAAACCCCATCTCCTCCATGATCCCAGATCCTGCCCAAAAGCCGCACGTCGGGAACCTCGTCTCCTCCATGAAGGGACGTCACCATGCCCTCGGTCCTGTGGGCTTGTGCATCCAACGTGTCGAGCGAGCACCACGGGGGCGGCCCAGCGACCGGTAGGCTCGGGCGGGAAAATGCGCATCGGAATCCTCATCGTCGCCTACAACGCCGCATCGACACTGGCCCATGTCCTTGACCGCATCCCGGCCGAGTTCCGGGCCCGCGTTGACGAGGTGCTGATCTGTGACGACCACAGCCAGGATTCCACATACCTAGTGGGTCTGGGCTATCAGCAACTGGCCCACGACCTACCCATCACCGTGATCCGCCATCCCCACAATCTCGGCTACGGGGGCAACCAAAAGGCCGGCTACCGCTGGGCCGTCGAGCACGGTCTGGACATCATCGTCCTCCTGCACGGGGACGGGCAGTACGCCCCCGAGATCCTGGGCGACATCGTGGCTCCACTGGAGCGAGGCGAGTGCGATGCCGTGCTGGGTTCGCGCATGATGGAGCCGGGGGCCGCCCGCAAAGGGGGAATGCCGGCCTACAAGTACCTCGGCAACCGCATCCTCACCCGGATGGAGAACGCCCTGGTGGGCACCCGCCTGTCGGAATGGCACTCCGGGTACCGGGCGTATCGGGTCGACGCCTTGGCCTCGGTTCCCTTCGAGTCCAACTCCGACGGATTCGATTTCGACACCCAGGTCATCATCCAGTTCCTCGAAGCGGGCAAGAAGATTGGCGAAGTGCCCATCCCTACCTACTACGGCGACGAGATCTGCTACGTCGATGGCCTGCGCTACGCGCGAGATGTCACCGGGGACGTGTTGCGCTACCGGGCCCACAAGATGGGCTTTGGCACCGGGGAGACGGCCTTCGCCAGCCACGCCTATGAGTACAAGCAGGGTGAGGACACCTCACACTCCATCGTCCTGTCCTGGATGGAGCGAGAGCCGGCGGGTCGGGTTCTCGACCTCGGCTGCTCGGACGGCAGCCTGGCCCTGCGCCTGCGCAAACTGGGTCACCACGTCACCGGGGTCGACAGCACCGAGATCGCCGGGGTTGGTGACGCCACCGACGAGTTCGTCCAAGCCGACCTCGACGCTGGACTGCCTCCCGAACTGGTGGGCCCCTTCGACGTGGTGGTAGCGGCCGATGTCCTCGAACACGTCCGCTCCCCCGAGACTTTGCTGGCCCAGGTCCGGGCCCGGCTTAGTCCTGGCGGTTGGGTCCTGGTCAGCATCCCCAACTTCGTCCACTGGTACCCAAGGTTGCGCATCGCCCTTGGCCTGTTCGACTACGACCGGCGAGGCATTCTCGACTCGGGCCACTTCCGCTTCTTCACCCGGCGCAGCTTCGAGCGCCTGGCGCGTGCCCAGGGTTTTGCCATTCGTCGCCACCAGGCGGTGGGGCTTCCCCTGGAAGTGCTGGGTAGGGGTGGCGACAATCACCATGACGCTTGGCCCGGGCGGGGATCCGACCGAGCACTGGGTATGGCCGTCCGGCTGGGTCGCCTCCTGGTGACACTGCGCCCCAACCTCTTCGCCTACCAGTACGTGATGCGCCTGGAGCCGCTCGATCAGACCTGATTCAACGACAGAACTCGGACTCGACGTTCCGGGGGCGCCTCGAAAG
>JBOGIG010000010.1:0-2860 GCA_050742455.1 Acidimicrobiales bacterium | reverse complement strand
TCGGCAACTCGCTCGACCTCATCATCCCAGAGAAGCTCCGCGGCCGCCATTGGGATGGATACCGCCAAACCATGCATACAGGGGTGACCCGCTACGCCGACGACCTGCTCGCCGTGCCAGCCGTACGGGCCGACGGAACCCGCATATCGATCGAGTTCCGCGTCACGCTCCTGTTCGGAGCGGACCAGAGGCCGGAGGCAATCGCCGCGGTCATCAGAGACGTCACCGCCCACTGGCAGACCGATCGGGAACTGCGCCAGGAGCTGACGCGTCTCCGGACCCTGGCCGGGTCCGCAGTCACGGCCGACCCCGACGCAACATGAGCGTGTCGGCCCGGTCATGGTCGAAGACCATGGGCCTGCCGGTCCCCGTCCTCGACTCCGATGAGTCGGGGCGGTGGCGGCCACTTCACGGCCGCGATCTCCGTCGCCGACGGGCTCGGGATGATCGGCATCAGGAGGCAGGGACGGTGTCCCTTCTTTGCCGCTCGGACTGCATCCCCATCGTGAGGATCAGGCAGTTCTAGCGCGACGGCCGGAAGGTGACCTCCCAGTCCTCGCCGTCGAGGGGCCTCGCCTCGTAGGCGAACCCCTGCGAACCCAGTACGGCCTCCAACGGGACCGGCTCGAAAGGAGCCAGGACAACGAGTTCTTCGCCGGGCGTCAACGCGGCCACCGCGGCCAAAATCGCGTCGAAGGGCTCACCACCGTCGGCCAGCATCGGACGAGCATCGAACCCTGCCACCAGCTACCTCCCCACTCGAGACCTTTTCTGATACTTTAGTCCTTGCTAGAATAACATTGCCCAAGGGTTCGCCACGGGGCTCGTCGCCGCCGCCAACCTCAGCACACGGCCGTTGCGCCTGCGCACCGCCACCCACGTCCCCCCAGCGGCCTAAGCCCCCTCAGCCGCACCGGGGGGAGGGCCGGTCGTAGCGGGCCAGGCCATTAGCAGCGGCCACGAGAAGCCGGCAGCTACCGTCAAGTAGTCACCTCGAGCCCAGTTGCCGGTGGCCTCGGGCCCTGCCCCACCCGAGGCGACCGGGCGCTCTTTCTTGCCGATTCTCAGGCCGCCAGACGGCCGATACGCACACGCCACATAACCGGCCCGTCTTCGAGGTACTCCCAGCTGTACTGGCCGGGGTGCTCGGCCTCGAACTGGTAGCCCAACGGCTTCGGGTCGTGGTCGTTGACCAGCACGAACCAGGTGCCGGGAACCAGCTCCTCGTAGGTGGAGAAGATGAGCTGGTGGCGTTGGGCCGGGGCGAAGGAACGAACGTCCAGCTCGATGTCGGCGCCAGCCCCGTCCGCCGGCCTATTGCCCAGGGTGGCGCTGACCGGCTCGGCACCCGGTTGATCCCGCTCCTCCGGTGTGTGACGGGCGGCTTCGACCAGGGCGTGCATCTCGGCCAGCACCGCGGCCAGATCGACGGCTCCGTCGGCGACCAGCACGGGCAGTACGATCTCGTTTTCCTTGGCCACGTGCGAGCTGAACAAGGCCGCCAGCCGCTCGGCCTCGGCCGGCGCCTCCGCCGAGCCCGGCGAGGCGGCCAGCCTGCCGGCAGCCGCGGCCAGGGTCTCGTGCTCGCCGATCATTTGCTCCAACGTGTCGCCAAGGTCGTCGAGGGTCCGGGCAGATCGGTACACAGTCCGCTCTTCAGCTCGAGCGTGGGGCAAGACTTCACTTGCCAGATAAGCAACGAGCTCGGCCCCGGCCCGCGCCGACTGCTCACCACCTGCTGCGGCGTCCACGAACGCGTCCACCCGCGCTCGCACCCCTTCCTCCAACACCCGGTGGTGAGCGAGCATGGCTTGTAGAGCCTCTGGTTCGGTAACTGTCATCACGTCCTCCTAGCCCAAGAAACCGACCTCGGTCCCGTCCCTAAAAGTCTAGTTGACTCTAGAGTTTCGAGGCAAGGTCGGAATGGCCGATCTCGTAGCAGGACGCAGGGACGGTATCGACCAGCAGAACCGTCAGCAAGAATCGACACCGTTTCCTCTCATCGAGGATGGGAGTCCCTGGTTGTCGGCATCTCGGAGCCGGTCCGACGGGCCTCGGCGGAACACTCATCGCCGGGTGAGACGTCGCCGGTCAGGACAGACGCCATGATGGCAGCCACTCCATCCAGGGTCATGGAGGGTTCCCACGGCGATAGATCAAGCTCTGGTCCCAGGGATCGCTCCCCGAATTCCTCCCGGACATAGGTCCACATGTCCCACACATCGGCGTCGGTGATCTGCAGCTGTTCCAGGGTCGTCTCGGACGGGCAGGCGGGCGCGTGGCCGCCCAGGAGGCCAAGCAGCAGATCCAGCACATCGTCGCAGGTAGTTGGATGGATGCTGTGTTGGTGCGTCTCGGCTGGCAGCGGGCTCACACCTCCTCGTTCCGACCGACACTGTCCTCGGTCCCGATAGTATAGCTAGGACTATAACAACTATTTATAAATGATAAGGAAGAGGAGCCGTTCATGGTGCGAGGCGCGCTGTGTTTTGTCCGCCGGTTGCTGAAGCAGTCCTGCCCGGATACTCAACCTTGGGGGGCAGCAGGGTGAGCGCCCCCGACATGCCGGGCGCCCAAGCACAGGCCAGTGGCGGTTATGACCTGGTGTGGGAGGCGTTGCGACGGATCGAGGTGGCCTTCGCTCTCGGTCCGACCATGATCGAGCCCGATGTCCGGCTGGTGTGGGATCCGCCCTGGACGCCGGCCCGCCTGAGTGATGAAGCTGGGGCTGTTCTGGGGTACCGGCGCCGGTGAGCCCGTTCGCTGACAGCCGTGGCGGCGAGGAGGAAGCATGCTGGCGCACAACCGTGTATTGATCGGCGTTCTCATCCTCTCTTCGTCGGTTTGGATCGGCAGCCTG
>JBOGIG010000009.1:0-7423 GCA_050742455.1 Acidimicrobiales bacterium | reverse complement strand
GGTGCTCTTGCGTCCGCCCACGATCGCTCAGGTGGCCGCTACCGCCACCGGAGGCGAGCGCATGCCCCCCAAGACCACGTACTTCCACCCCAAGCCGCGCACCGGAATGGTGTTCCGCACCTTGAATTGATCGGTCAAGTGAACTGCCGCGGTGATCGACATAACCATCTATTCAAAAAGGCGGCTATCCGTTCGGTTAGCCGTCATCGATGGCCAATTTCATGGCGGCTCATATGGCCCGAGCGTCGGCGAGAGCCGCTTCTCTCACTCCGTCCTTTAGGTCGTCTACCGGTATCAGATCCACTCTGGCGCCGAGCAGTGCTTCGAGGTCGCGCTGGCAACGGGCCAGGCTCATCAATGACACTCCCGGCGCCACGCTGACTAGCAGGTCGACATCGCTATCAGCGCCTTCGTCACCGCGTGCCACACTGCCGAAGATCCGCAGGTTGGATAACCCGTAGCGGCCCGCGATCAAACGAACCTCCTGGCCATGACAGCGGAGACGCTCGGCCAACGTCCCGCCGAACGTCGTCCCGCCCAAGTGTCGCTGCCGGAGTTGGATGTCAAGCTCGAATCCAGCGGCCTGCACCAAACGCTCCAGCATTGGCAGAGCCGGCTTCCGTGAACCTGATTCGTAGGCGCTTACCACGCTCTGAGTGACCCCGGCGCGCCGGCCCAACTTCACCATGAACTTGGCTCGCGCACTTCAGACCCTCGCCTGACTCCCTGGCCTCATCCGGAACTCAATGGGCCGTACGGCCCAAGTTGGCTCGGTGTCCGCCCGATTGCCCGCCCCAGATCGGTCCTAAAGGCATCCTGATATTTGGCCACATCTGGTCCGGCCAAAATAGTCTTGGCCTTCTGGTTCCCCACATCCATAGAACCTCACAGTTGCTCGTTCGAAACGCAAACTGTGCGACGAGGGCACGCCCATCAAAAAACGAACCTCGATACTCAGGGCCAGACGCTCCTGGGCAACTGATTGGCCCTGTTGGATTTACATTCAGAGCCACAAGTCGACAGGCGGACAGAAAAAGAGCTCTTGTAATTACAATATTGGTCTGGGTGTAAGTGCTAGAAGGCTGACGACCGGGCAGCTCAACGGTGGTTACGTCAACACGAGCAACCGAGTTTGTATTGCCGCAGCCAGTCCATGCCCCGTTGTGCTCCCTGGCCAACGAGTCGCCCATACGGTTGCAGCTCGGAAGCAAGGCCAACAAGGCCAATACGCCCAAGCAAGAAGTCACAAACAGGTGTCGTTTGATGGCCCGTAACCGTTCGTTGTCGGGTCGTCCCGAGGTGGCTCGGCTACCGGTTCAGGACACTGTCCAGGTTGAAGTCGAGCGCAACAGGTCGTGCAGGTTCCCCGGCCCGTACCGCTGCTGAGCCTCCACCAATTGCGCCCCCACCGAGGCCGAGTACTCCGGGCGCTCGACGTTGCGGAAAACCCCTACAGGCGTGGGTTCATAAGGTCCTTTTGACAACCGGGACAGCATGAAGGCCAACCCGGGGTTCTCCCGCGCCTCGTCGTGGACGAGGATGGCGTCTTCGCCGACCTCGGCCACATCCACGATCCGGGCCCGACCCTGACCGTCGAGGACTACCCCTTTCTCGCCGTCCACCCCAAAGCGGATGGGCTCACCATGAACGAGCTGGATCAGATTGGCGGGTCGGGCATCCCGGGCGAGGATGGCGTCGAAGGCCCCATCGTTGAACACATTGCAGTTCTGGTAGATCTCGACGAAGGCGGCGCCCTTGTAGTCGTGGGCCCGGCGAAATGTTTCCATCATGTGCTTTCGGTCCATGTCATGGGTGCGGGCCACGAAGCCGGCCTCGGCTCCCAAAGCCAGGCTGACTGGGTTGAACGGGGTGTCCAACGACCCGAAGGGCGTGGACTTGGTGACCTTTCCCACCTCCGAGGTGGGCGAGTACTGGCCCTTGGTCAGCCCATAGATCTGGTTGTTGAAAAGCAGGACTGTGAGGTTGACGTTGCGCCGCATCGCGTGGATGAGATGGTTTCCCCCGATGGAGAGCCCGTCTCCGTCGCCGGTGATCACCCATACGTCGAGATCGGGCCGGGACAGGGCGATCCCCGTGGCGAGTGCAGGAGCCCGCCCGTGGATGGAGTGCAGACCATAGGTGTTCATGTAGTAGGGGAATCGACTGGAACATCCGATCCCCGACACGAACACCGTGTCCTCCCGCCTGACCCCCAGATCGGGCAGGAGCATCTGCACCGCCGTGAGTATGGAGTAGTCACCACAACCGGGGCACCACCGGACCTCCTGGTCGGTGGACCAGTCTTTCTTGGTCGTAACAGGTACGGCTACGTCGGTCATGACTTGGAGTCCCCTTCGCTGGTGCCCACCTCGGCATATGTCCCGCCAACAGCGGTGATGGCGTCGAGGATGGCCGACTCGATCTCACCGGCCTTGAACGGCTTGCCCTGGATCTTGTTGTAGGACTTGGCGTCCACCAGGAACTCGGCCCTGACCAGCCGGGACAGTTGGCCCGTGTTCATCTCGGGAACGAGGACCGATTCATAGCGGGCCAGCACGTCACCCAAATTGAGCGGGAACGGGTTGAGGTGGACCAGATGGGCCTGGGCCACCTTGGCTCCCCGGGCCCGCACCCGGCGAACGCCGGCACTGATGGCCCCATAGGTCGATCCCCAACCGAGCACCAGGACCTGGGCCCCGTCGTCAGCGTCGACGTCGAGAAGAGGAATGTCACTGGCGATGCCGGCGATCTTGGCCGCCCGGAGGCGAACCATTCGCTCATGGTTGGCCGGATCGTAGGAAATGGCCCCGCTGTCGGACTTCTCCAAGCCACCCAGACGGTGGGCCAATCCAGGCGTGCCAGGCACGGCCCACGGGCGGGCCAGGGTCTCGGGGTCGCGCTGGAACGGCCAGTAAGTCTCGGCGCCATCTTCGTCGGTGTGATTCGCCTCGGTGGCGAATTCGACGGAGATGTTGGGCAACGATTCCAGGTCAGGGAGCTTCCACGGCTCGGTCCCGTTGGCCAGGTAGCCGTCGGACAGCAGCATCACCGGGGTTCGGTACTTGAGAGCCAGACGGATCGCCTCGATGGCCGCCTCGAAGCAGTGCGACGGGGTCCTAGCCGCCACGATGGGGAGGGGCGCCTCGCCGTGGCGACCGTACATGGCCTGGAGCAGGTCGGCCTGTTCGGTCTTGGTCGGCAATCCTGTCGACGGTCCACCCCGCTGGATGTCCACCAGCAGGAGCGGAAGCTCCATTGAGATGGCCAGACCGACGGTCTCGGCCTTGAGGTCGACCCCTGGTCCGCTGGTGGTCGTTATGGCCAGTGAGCCCGAGAAGGCCGCCCCGAGAGCGGCGGCCACGCCTGCGATCTCGTCTTCGGCCTGGAAGGTTCGGATCCCGAAGTTCTTGTGCTTGGACAGCTCATGGAGGATGTCCGAGGCCGGGGTGATCGGGTAGGAGCCCAAGAAGATGGGGAGCTTGGCCAGTTGCCCGGCGGCGATGAGACCCCACGCCAGGGCGGTGTTGCCGCTCACATTGGCGTACTCCCCCGGTTCGAGGGCGGCGGGCAGGACCGAGTAGTTGCTCTCGAACAGCTCGGCTGTCTCGCCGAAGTTGTACCCGGCCTTGAATGCCAACAGGTTGGCCTGCGCCACGATAGGCGTCTTGGCGAATCGGGTCGTGATCCAGGCCTGGGTGTCCTCGGTGGGCCGGCTGTACAGCCAGGAGATCACCCCCAGGGCAAAGAAGTTCTTGGACCTCTCGGCGTCGCGGGGTTTGGCCCCGCTTGCCTTGGCCGCCTCCAGGGTGAGGCTGGTCATGGGTACCTCGTAGACCGTGAAGCCGGCAAGGCTGGAGTCATTCAGGGGGTTTTCCCCGTAGCCTGCCTTGGTCAGGTTGCGCTCGTCGAAGGCGTCGCTGTTGACGATGAGGGTCGCCCCGGTCGGCATGTCGGCAACGTTGGCCAGTAGCGCCGCCGGGTTCATGGCCACCAGTACGTTGGGGCTGTCCCCCGGGGTGAGGATGTCGTGATCGGAGATGTGGACCTGGAAGGCCGACACGCCGGCCAGGGTCCCCGCCGGGGCCCTGATCTCGGCCGGGAAGTCCGGTTGGGTGGACAGGTCGTTGCCGAACAGCGCGCTGGTAGTGGTGAAGCGGTCACCCGTCAGCTGCATGCCGTCCCCAGAGTCGCCGGCGAAGCGTATGACGACGCGGTCGAGCTCCTGGCTCGGCCGCTCGGCCGCCGTTGTGTGTGTCAACTGGCCTCCGTTCCGTTCGGCCGGCACCCGACCGAGATTCCTACCAGCACCAGTCTAATTCGAGGCGTCGTGCCCGGCCCAACCCGGCGGAGCGCCGTACACTCCCGGTCCGGTCACGGCCAGATCGTCGAGGAACCGGGCCGCCACGGCCTGGGCCTCGTCCATCAGGCGCTGCGACGCCGAAAAATCGAAGGGTGAAACCCCTGCCGTTTGCGGCCGGGGCAGGTACACCACGGGCACCTGGCGAGCCGCTTCGGGCAGGTCGGCGATGGCCTGGTGCTTTATCATGACGTGCACGCTGAACAAGATGGTCTCGGCCAGGCTGGACGGTCGGGCCGCCCCCCGACCGCTGTTGCCGCAGTCGAGCACCACCAAACTGGCTGCGCCGACCTCTATGGCCTGCAACATGGGCACGTTGGCCACCAGCCCGCCGTCGAAATAGGACTGGCCGGCTATTTCGACGGATGGAAATGCGCCGGGAATGGCGGCACTGGCCAGCAGGGCCGGGGCCAGGGGGCCCGAGGTGAAGATCTGTGCGGTTCCGTCGTCTGCTCGAGTGGCGATGGCCATGAACGGGATCGCCAGTTCCTCAAAGGTCTGGACCGATAGATGCCGCCCGATCAACAGTTCCAGCCCGGAGAAGTTGAACACGTGGTTGTGGCTGCGCTCCAGCGTCAACAGCTCGGAAATGACTCCGCCGGGGAAGACGTCCTCCTTGCGCAGGTACTTCCAGATCCGGGCCAGGTGCGCAGTGGCCCGGTCGCCTTCGGCGGCAACCAGCGCCCCGTTTATGGCCCCAACCGACGTCCCCACCACCAGATCGGGTCGCACGCCGGCGCCGGCCAGGGCCTCGAGCATGCCCACCTGGACCGAACCCAGGCTGGCTCCGCCACCCAGGACAAAGGCCAGGGGCCGGGGAAGCGCCTCGACCAGTGGCGGCCCAACCCCTGCCGCCCGGAGGCGTCCGGCCTCAGGCGATCGTGATCGACGGATCGGCAAAGACGTCCTGAACAGCGTGCAGGAGCTCCACTCCCTCGGCCATGGGCCGCTGGAAGGCCTTGCGCCCCACGATGAGGCCCGTTCCCCCGGCTCGCTTATTGATCACGGCGGTGCGCACCGCCTGCGCCAGGTCTCCCGACCCCTTGGATTCACCCCCTGAATTTATGAGCCCGATCCGGCCCATGTAGCAGTTGGCCAGCTGCCACCGGGTCAAGTCGATGGGGTTGTCGGTGGTCAACTCGTCATAGACCAGCGGATCGGTCTTGCCGAACTTGAGGGCGGTGAAGCCCCCGTTGGTCTCGGGCAGCTTCTGCTTGATGATGTCGGCTTCGATCGTGACTCCGAGGTGGTTGGCCTGACCGGTGAGGTCGGCGGCCAGGCCGTAGTCGGTGTCGCCCTGTTTGAACTCGGAATTGCGCAGGTAGCACCACAGCACGGTGAAGAGTCCGTGACGGTGGGCTTCGGCAAAGGCCGCCGACACCTCCTGGAGCTGGCGGGTCGACTCCTCGGAGCCGAAATAGATCGTTGCACCCACCCCGACCGCCCCCAGGTCCACGGCTTGGCGGACCGAGGCGAACATCACCTGATCGAAGCGATTGGGGTAGGTCAATAGCTCGTTGTGGTTCAACTTCACGATGAAAGGGATCTTGTGGGCGTATCGTCGGGCCACGATTCCGAGACCCCCGAGCGTCGTGGCGATGGCGTTGCATCCGGCCGCCAGGGCCAGCTCGCACAGGTTCTTGGGATCAAAATAGGCCGGGTTCTTGGCGAAACTTGCCGCCGCCGAGTGCTCGATCCCCTGGTCGACCGGCAGGATCGACAAGTAGCCCGTACTGCCCAGGCGCCCGTGGGAGTACATGAGTGCCAGGTTGCGCAGCACCGAAATGGGACGGTCCCCGTCGACGAGCACCCGGTCGACGAAGTCAGGTCCGGGAAGCACCAATTGGTCTCGCCCGATGGCCTTGGCCGTATAGGAAAGCAGTTCTTCGGCCTCGTCACCGAGCAGCGCCTTTACGTCGACCACAATTGACTCCTGGTTCCGCCGGCCCGTTCCCCGGCGTCTTCGAGCTTAGCCGGGAGCACGTTTGGCAAGGATGCCCGCCTGGCCCGGTTGACTTCAGTGCAAGGATGCCCGCCTGGCCCGGTCGACTTCAGTGCAACGAGGCCCGCCTGGCCCGGTCGACTTCAGTGCAACGAGGCCAAGCGCTCGGCCGTATCGAAGAACTGGGCGTCGAACTTCACGATCCGGGCGAACAGGTCCCGAGCCTTGGGGATCTCGCCGGAGCGTTCGTACAGGTCGGCCAAGGCATACCACTGGCGCAGGTGATGGGGCCTAGGTCGGCGCAGGTCCCAACGAAGCGAGCTGAACAAGGAGATGGCTCCCGAGAGATCCCCTTGATCGGCCCGGGCCCCGGCCACGACCAGACGGGCCTCGGCCACGACCTCGGCCGGAGCCGAGTCCCGGCGCAGTTCGGACCATATTTCTTCAACCTGGTCGTAGTGACGCAGGGCGCGGTGACAGTCGGCCACCACCGGATACTGATCGGTGGAAGCCGTCAGCCGGTGGTAATCGGAGAGCTCCTTGAGGGCCGGGCGCCACTGGCCCAATTGATAGAGGATCAAGCCGTGCAGCTCTTTGACTGCCGCTGATTTCGAGGCCTGGCGGGCCACGGACTGAACCATTCTCAGCGCGTCGCCGTACCGGCCCCGCTCGTAGGCGTGGGCCGCCTCGGCCAGGCGGGAGCCGAGCCGGGGCGCCAGGCGGGCATCGACAAGACGGCCCAATTCCTCGTTTACGTCATCGGGAAGGGACCTTTGGCCGTATGCCGCTCTTCGATCCGGTGGAACCGACCGTTCCGTGGCGCCGGTCCGACGATTGGTGCGCGAAGTACCTCCCCGGCCCGGCGAGGGCTCACGGATCCACACTTCTGGTTCCCATTTTGGCGGCGCGGAACGGACGAAGGGCTCTGGCTCGCGCTTCCAATCGGTGTCGGAGGCAGATTCGGCAATCACCCGGGAGCCCTTGCGGGCCACGCTTCCCCATCCCTTACGAGGCGGTGGCTCCCGATCTCGATCCTGGCTTCGATCCCGCTGGCGATCCCGATCCCGATCCGGCCGGCCTGTGCCCTTTCCCGGCTCCCCAAATCGACGGCCCGGTTCGCCGGC